>NZ_JBSXMU010000030.1:0-37756 GCF_054073225.1 Teichococcus aerofrigidensis | reverse complement strand
TAGGCCCGCCGGGGCTGCGCCCCCCTCCCCGCGCCCGCCGGCGCCGCGCCGGGCGCGACCTTCTGGCGCTACGAACTGGGGGCCGCCCAGACCCTCACACATTTCATCGAAGTGGAAGCCGCATGACCGAGGCCGAGATCTATTCCGCGCTGACCGAAGTGTTTCAGGATGTCTTCGACGATGACGGCATCACCCTGACGCCCAAGACCACGGCGGCGGACGTTCCCGGCTGGGACAGCCAGGCGCATGTGAACCTGGTGGTGGCGGCGGAAGTGCGCTTCGGCGTCCGCTTCCGCACGGCCGAGCTCGAGAGCCTGCACGATGTCGGCGACTTCGTGCAGCTGATCGCCCGCAAGAAGGAAGGACGCTGAGCCATGTCGGCGCCGCCAAGGGACCAGCAGGGACCGGAGGGGGGAGAGGCCCCCGCGGTCTCGCCCCGCTACATCCTGACCGTGCTGGGCAGCGCCGCGGCGGCGCTGATGGGCTTCTACGCCATCCTCTTCACCCTGCAAGCCACCGGCAACCTGCCTCCGCCCGCCTTTTCCAACTCGCTTTGCGTCGACGAGAAGCTGGCATTTCACCGGAATCATCCGCCGCAACGATCGCCGAACCTGCTGGTGGTGGGCTCCTCCGTGGCCTGGCGCCATTTCGATGGCGAGGCGGTGATCCAGCAGGCGCCGGGCATCGCGCCGCTCAACGGCGCCTTCTGTGGGCTTGCCGCGCATCAGAGCGTCTTCGCGGCGAACTGGCTGCTGGACCGGAACCGTTCCATCCGGGAGGTGGTCATGATCGCCTCGCCGCAGGACTTCGAGAATTGCTCGAAGAGCGCGGCGGAGGTGTTCAACCGCGAGGATGCCGATGCCTATGTCTTCGCCCAGGCGTCTCCCTGGCGTTTCTATCTGCGCTACTTCGCGCCGAGTTCCCTGATCCGGAACGCCATTGAGATCGCCGGCAAGCGTTCGGGCCACAACAAGGTCGATCCCCTGGTCTTCGACCGCTATGGCAGCGGTCCGCTCGACATGGAAGGCGACCGCGGCCTGTACTACAGCATGGTCCGTGGCCCCGATCCGGCCTGCTTCGCTGCCTTGAACAGCCTGGCGGTGCGCCTGCAACAGGAAGGCCGGCGCCTGATGGTCGTGTCCACGCCTCTGCATCCCGACTGGAAGGCGCAAGGCGACCCGCAGGGAAAGACCCTCGCCGCCTTCCGCCGCGAGATGACCGAAAGCCTGCGCGGAACACAGGCAGAGTACTGGGATGGCGATGCGGCCCAGGTCGTCAGTCGTGAGGCCTTCTTCGACGCCATCCATATCCGCTGGTCGGCGGCCCATGACTTCTCGCGTGCCTTGGGCAAGGCTCTCAACTTGGGCAGCGGCGTGACGGCGAGCCCCATAGCGCCGATGCCGCGAGAAGGATGATGGGGCGAGGAAGCCCGGAGATCAGTAAGGTTTTTTGAGAGAAATCGCACGGATAGTTTACCGACCATAAACTTACATCACCCTAAAGTGAATTTCCTTTACACCAGATATAGAATCCGCGCATGTGTACACGCATCGGTTGCATAATTGGGTGGCAGCATGCGCGTGCTTCTGGTCGAGGAAAAAGGCGGTCACTCCCTTGAGACCAAATCCTTCCTCGGAAAGGCATCCATCCTGGTGGAGCAGGTCAGCGGTGGAGAGGAAGCTCTGGAGATGCTTCGTCTCTACGAGCACGATCTGATCCTGATCGGCCCGGCGCTCTCCGATATGACCGGGACAGAAGCACTGAGGAAGTTGCGCGAGGCTCAGCTCCGGACGCCTGCGCTCCTGCTCATGGCGCCTCAGAATGCGCAGGAGAAGCTTCATGCCTTCGCGCTCGGCGCGGATGATGTGCTGATGGCGCCTTTCGATCCTGCCGAGCTTCTGGCACGGATCCAGGCGATCATTCGGCGCTCGAAGGGTCATAGCCAATCGACGCTGAAGATTGGTCCGCTCTCGCTTTGCCTGGTGTCCCAAACCGTCACGGTGTCCGGCGCAAGCATCAGCCTGACCGGCAAGGAGTATGCGATCCTGGAGCTGCTGGCCTTGCGCAAGGGGTCGGTGCTGACCAAGCAGATCTTTCTCGACCATCTTTATGGCGGTCTCGACGAACCCGAGATGAAGATCATCGACGTCTTTGTCTGCAATCTGCGCAAGAAGCTCGCTCGCGCCGGTGCGGCCAATCTGATCGAGACGGTCTGGGGGCGAGGCTATGCCCTGCGGGAACATGGTGCCATGAAGCCGCACGGCCAGGCGGCCGGCTTCGCTGCGGTGTATCAGCAGGCTGTCGCCTAGAAAGGTCAGAACCTCATGAGGTCATGAGGTGGGATCCACCAGATGAATGCCGGGAATGGCTGGCGGGCTTCGAAAGCCTGAGAGTTCTGATCTTCCAGGCCCTGGGCGAACTTGTTTCGGTATCCCTGTGGACGCCGCGGAGAGCCGAATTCCTCCGTCAAGGGCCTCCGAGGGCGGAAGAGCGCGGCACGGTCAGTCCCCTACAGCCTTTGAACCTATGAAGGTTTACAGTAAGTAAGGTCATGACCTTTTCCGGCCACTGGGCACGTTGGCCGAAACGCCGGTCAGGGGAGGCAGGCCGCGCCTGGCCAGGAGCAGGTTCCATGCCTCATGTCCAAGCTTCTGCAGGCTGAGGCCGGTATCGAGGCTGAGCTGTCGCAGGCGGTGACGATCCTCCGGCGTGACCAGCATATTGACGGGAACAATGACGGGACCGGACAGGCGGGGAGCGGCCGCGGCATCGGTCTCCGCCGGCGGCGATACCCTCTCATCCTCCTCGATGGAGGACATGACCTCAGCGAGGGACCGGCCTTTCCTGTTAGTCCGGGTCATGGGCAGTGTCCTGAATCCAGTTCCAGATGGCACGCAGCTCCGCATGGGCATCGCGCGCCGCGGCGCCCTTCATCTCCCCTACGCCCCGGCCTTCCAGCGAGGCGTCGAGATAGATGGCGCGGTCGCCCACATGGATCGGGCAGACCGGCACCGGATAGCGTGACAGGGCCGCCTTGGCGTCCCGCGCGCGCATCTCATTCTTGGCGGCGTTGATGACCAGGACGGCACGCCGGTCCAGGCGGCGAAGAATGCGCAGCGTCTCCCCGACCGCTTCCAGATCGTCCGAAGAGGGACGGACAGGAACGATAACCAGATTCGCCACCCGCGCCGCTTCCGCCTCCGGTTCGGTGACCGCCGGGCGCGTGTCGATGAAGACGCTTCCTTCCTGCCGGCCAAGGGCTTTCGCCGCCATGGTCAGGCTGGTGTTGCCGAGGTCCAGCAGATCCGGCTCGGCCGGGGTGGGCTGAAGCATCTGTCGCCGCTGCCACCACTTGCCGGATGTGGCCTGCGGATCGCGGTCGATCAGCAGGCTGCGGCCGGATTCACCGGCCAGGACTGCCAATTGCCTGGCCAGCATGCTTTTGCCAGCGCCCCCCTTCTGGCTGATCAAGGCATAGATGCGCAACGGTTCACCTTCACTGCCGGAAACCTGAAGAGGACAGGACCTTATGACCTTATAAGGTTCTCTCCTTTGATCCTATCGCCTGAGCGCCTCCTCCCGCAACAGCCGGATCCTTCGGACCTGGGTGGCGGACCAGAGGCCGCGCCCCGTCGGCGTGGGGATGCCGCGCGCATTGAGCGCCTGCGCCTGGGCCTGCAGGCTGGTGGCGCCCGCTTGTCGCCCTTCCTCCAGATAGGGCCAGATCTCCGCCGCCCGAAGCGAGGCCTGCCGGCTCCGGGCCTGAGCGGCATGCCGCGCCGTTTCAGCTGTTCCGGGCCTCAGCTGAGGGTTGCCCAGCCGGACACCGCGCGCCTTGGCGACGGCGAGGGCCGCCCGTGTGCGCTGCGAAATCAGGCCCGCTTCCAACTCTGCCACCGCAGCCATCTGGGTCAGCATGAACTTGCCCACCGGCCCGGGGGGGAGGGCAGGGAGATCGCAGAAGGCGACGCCAGCCTCCCCCGCACCCTCGACCACTTCCAGAAGGAAGCGAACGTTCCGGGTCAGCCGATCAAGTTTGGCAATCAGGAGCGTGGCCTTCTGGCGACGGCAACTGGCCATGGCCATGGCCAGTTGCGGCCGATCGTTCCTGCGGCCGCTTTCCACCTCCTCAAACTCCTCCAGCACCTGCCCACCGGTCATGGCCAGATGGCGCGCCACAGATTCGCGCTGCGCCTGCAATCCCAGCCGGGTCTGGCCCTGCCGTTCCGTGGAGACCCGCAGATAGACAACGAAGCGGGGAGCGCCGTCCCTTTCCGGCCCGATTTTACGATGCCAAACCAAGGTTTGATGGTCTGTCATGACGCTAGGGCCATCAAAAGCTCCCGACGCGTGCTTTCGCGGAAGTGTGGTTTCAAAAGCTTACTCTCATGGTTTATAAGCGCCGCAGCATAGCCGCTCTGAGACGATGACGGCTTATGTGCAGACTCATGGCCCAACAGGCGAGCACAGCCTGACCAGCAGCCCAGGGACGGAATCTCCTGCCACCGCGGACCAAGGGATCAGAACACGCAGAGAACACAACTTTAGCGTGTATACAAAAAGCGCGAATGTCTTGAATTGGCTGTGGGACTCTCAGAACACAAACTGTTGAGAGACATTCCAGCAATAAATTCAAAATTAATCTTCATGCTGCGGGCTCTGTGTGTATTTTGAGACGTAAGCGTTTGAATGCCGCTGGCCGCTTGTAACCGGAGTTGCGCCATGACTCATACGAATTGGCCACACAATATTCGTATGCAGAACTCGACAGAGCTGCATATTGATCATGCCGAGTCCTATGGTCTGGCCAAGTCAATCAGCCCAAGCTGGCATTATTCTGCCAAGCGTTTCCTTGATATCATTCTGTCGTCTTTTGCAATTATTGTCCTTTCGCCAGCATTCCTGCTGATTGCGCTCGCGGTCTGTCTGGATGGTGGTCCGGCGGTGTTTGGCCATTCGCGGGTCGGCAAGGGGGGGCGAAGCTTTCGTTGCCTGAAGTTCCGCAGCATGGTCCCCAATGCGGCGGCCGTGCTGCAAGATCTGCTGGTGAACAATCCGGAAGCCGCTCAGATGTGGGCGACCTCCCGGAAGCTGCCGCGCGATCCGCGCGTCACGCGGATTGGGAAGTTCCTTCGCGCGACCAGCCTGGATGAGTTGCCCCAGCTCTTCAACGTGCTGCGGGGGGAGATGAGTCTGGTGGGCCCCCGCCCGGTGGTGCAGGAGGAGTTGACGGACCATTATGGCGTTGCCGCGGTCTGCTATCTCGCCGTCCGTCCGGGCATCACGGGTCTGTGGCAGATCAGCGGCCGTAGCGACACCACTTATGCCGAGCGCGTTGCCCTCGACTGCCGTTACGTGCGCGAGTTCTCCCTCTGGCAGGATCTGCGGATCCTGCTGCAGACCGTGCCTGCGGTCTTGGTCCGGCGCGGCGCCTACTAGAGCGGCGTCCGGCCGGACAACTTGTTCTGATCGAGGCTTGCCCTGGTCGCAGGACTGCCCGCAGAGGGCATGCCGCGGCCCTGTGGCTGTTCGAGATGCCTGCAGGTTTCGCAACCGGCGGAAGCAGCACGGCGTGAAGGGTGCTGAGGGCCTGTCATGATTGCGCGCAATGTGCTTGCCAACCTCTCCGGTATGGCCGTCTCCCTCGCCGTGCAGGCAGGCATCGCTTTCGGCGGCTACCGTCTGGCAGGGGCCGAGCAGTATGGCCTGATTGGCTTCTTCGCGGTTCTGCTGACGGCGGCTGCCATCTTCGATGCTGGCCTCGGCCAGACGGTGACGCGTCTGGTGGCGCGAAACCAGGTTGAGAACCCTTCCGGGACCGGCAGCCTGGTCTTCAACTTCACGCTGATCTACACAGGACTTGCCGTCGTCCTGGCTCTGGCCATCTGGCTGCTTTCGCCATGGATCGCCGCCTATTGGCTACGGCCGCAGCATATCACCCCTGGCGAAGTGCAGTGGGCCATCACCCTGATGGGTGTCGGCATCGCTGTCCAACGGCTGCGCGGCATCTTCCAGGCGACGCTGGAAGGGCTGGAGCGGCAGGTTCTGTGCAATCTCCTCCTGATCGGCACAGGCCTCCTGCGCCTCGGCCTCGGGCTCGGCGCGCTCGCCTTCGTCGCCCCGACGGCAGAAGCCTTTTTCTGGAGCCAGATCGCGGCCAGCCTGGTGGAGACGACATCCTTCGCGATCGCAGTTGGCCGCAACGTTCCATCTTCCTTCGGCCGGCAGCGTCTGGAGATGGATCTGATCTGGCGCACCATGCGCTTCGCCGTGGCGAACATGGCTTCCGCGGCCACCGGAACGATGGTGCAGATTGCCGACTCCCTGGTGATCAGCGCTGTCCTGCCGCTGTCGGTCTTCGGGACCTACTCGCTGGTCGCCACCATGTGCTCCGCCATGGTGCGGCTGACCACACCATTGATCACCGCCGCCTTTCCCCGCATGTCAGCCTATGTCAGCGCCGAGCGTGGTGCTGAGTTGCGGGAGTTGTTCTTCTCGATCTCGCAGGCAACCTTCGTGCTGATGCTGACGGCCACGGGGGCCCTGGTTTTCTTCGGCGGCGCCTTTCTGGAGCTGTTGAGCGGCAACCCGTCCGCCGGGCGTGACTTCGCGCCGGTCCTGGCGATCCTGGCCATCGCCTATGCGCTGGGCGGTCTGTGCCGCCCCTCCCATGCGCTTCAGATGGCGGAAGGCGATCCCGTGACCGCCTTGAAGATCAACCTGATCTGCGGCGCCTTCTATCTGCCCGCCATCCTGCTGCTGACGCCCCTCTATGGCGTTGTCCTGCCGGCGGTCTGCCTGGCCGCCACCAATCTGCTGGCCTTCTTTCTGTTCACCCGGACCGCTTTCCGCCAAAGGCTGCGTGGCCAGGCGCTGCATTGGGTCAGTGTCAGCGTCCTGCCCCAATTGCTCGTCATTGCGGTCTGCTATGAGCTGGCAAGGCTGCCCCTGGAGGCCTTCGCGTCCTTGCCGGCGCGCCTCATCACGGCCGTTGCGGCCTCTGGCATCGCGCTGCTGGCCGGCGTCCTGGCCAGCAATGCCTTGCGCCCCCATCTGCTGGCCTTGCCGCGCCGGATGACCGGCCAGCAGGCCTGAGAGTCCGTTTGAGAATGGCCGCCTGTTGATCAGGATTGCGGTTGCCGGCGCAGGGCGCCTTTGTGGCGGAACAGGCTGCGCAGGAATCCCCATCCCCAGGCCAGATGCATCGTCATCGCGGCGGGGCCGGCGGCCAGCAACGAGGCCTTGCCGGTGCGCCACGCCATCCAGGCCCCCCATCCCAGGCAAAGGCCGGCATAGGCGAGGGGCAGGAGAAGAGCGGCCGGAAACCAGGGGGCGATGAGCAGCCCCATCACACTCCCCAGCAAGGCGATGACGGGCGCCATCTGCCGCGGCTTGGGTGTCAGGTGATGCTTGACCAGGGTTCGCGCCCTGCCGCCGCCATGCCGCATATACTGCCGGGCCAGGGACAGAAGGTCCTTGCGCGGAAAGTACGTGATCGGAGCCTCGGCGCAGAGCCAGATGCGACCACCGGCTGCGATCGCCCGATGGTCCAACTCTGCATCCTCGTTGTGGGTGAAGCTTTCGTCGTAGCCTCCGATGGACAGGAAGAAGTCACGGTCAAAGGCGGCATGATGCCCGTGTTCGACCCACTGCGACGCCGGTCGGATGCGGTGGGCCGAGCCGCCATTTCCGAAGCGACTGTTCTGCGCCGCGGCGATGGCCTCCTGCATGGCGCCATTTCCGGCGGTGATCATGGGCACCACCACCGAGGTCGCCCGCTGCTCCTGAAGTGCGGTGACGACGCGTTGCAGGAAGTCAGCCGGATACCAGGCATGGGCATCGGCGCGGAGCAGGATCCTGCTTTCGGGCGATGCGACACGGGCGGCCAGATTGACGGCGGCGGATTGCAGGCGGGCAGGGTTGTGAAGCAGGCGGATGTGCGGATGCTTCCGCTGCATCTCCTCAACGATTTCGCAGGTGCGATCCGTGCTACCGCCGTCGAGAACCAGGATTTCGCCCTGCTGCGGATCCAGTTGGACCAGAAGGGAGGAAAGACAGGCGGTGATATAGTGTTCTTCATTCAGGACGGGGACAGCGATGCTGACAAAGGGACGTCCCGTCCCCGATGGGCTGTGCATTACGCCCTGGCTCCTGCATGAAAATGGTCACGTCAAACCAATGCAGACGCCACTTTACAAGGCCTACCTCAGGAAATTAAGGCCGCTTCTTCAAGAAAGTACAGGAAGGAGCGCCGAAACTACCTGAAGAAGAATCCGAATATCCCTGCCCATATCAGCAAGGAGAAGGCGAAGCCGATCAAGATCCCTCTTGCGGGCGAAGATTCGGATTCCGCCGCATCTTCCAGGTCCGGGAAGTTTACTTCCAGGCTATGACTCTGATTCTGCCGCGTCAGCTGGGTAGGCGACTGCGATATCAGCGACATGATCCCGCCTCTTTCATATCGAGATCTTCATACGGGGATATTGGCAGCGGCCAGGGGTTTTCACCCCGGCAATTGCACTTCTCGCATGAATATCTCGAGGAAAGACAGTAGCGCCGACGGAGCGTATCAGGAAGAAGATTCGACCATTTGGCGAGTGGTATAAATCGTAAGCCTACCCTTGGTTTAAGTCGAGCCTGTAACCGGTCCAATAGGAGGAGTTAGCCGCTGATCTCCAGCCGCCCGGGCTTGCGCAGACGAAGCCTGCTCCTTTCCAGGGCGGAGAGACCTTTGACCAGCGGCGCCACGGCCGGAACACGGTACTTTGCATACATCAGGGATTGAATCATGTTCCGGCGAAGCACCCGGGCGCGGCAGGCCTGCCACAATTCCGGCGGCAGCTTTCGCCGCAGAACCTGCATCATCCCCAGGTGCGGCATCCAGCGGTGCAGGCGGCGCGGCTCCTTGCGGACCAGGGTCCGATGATAGTGGTCCTCGCTATGATCCTCGCGCGCCAGCAGAATTTCCGGCAACTCAAGATGCTCACCCTCGAGCAGGTTGAGGGCCATGACGATCCAGTCATAGCCGAAGACATCGATATCCTCGGGGAAGCTGCGCTTCAGCGGCTCAGTGCGGAAGACACCATAGAAGCGGGATACCTCGCCAGGATCCCAGAAGAAGCGGACCAGGCGCTCCCGGGCATCGCCCTGCAGCGGGTAGGTGCCGTTGGAGAGGGCGCGGCTGCCGTCCACGGAGACCATGGCGACCCGGGAGGTGCTGGCCACGGCCCCGGGATTTGCCAGAAGGTTCTGCAGGTTGCGCTCGGCGAATTCGGGCTCCCAGATGTCGTCATGGCAGGCCCACATGAAATAGGGCGTATCGGCCTGCATGAGGACAAAGCGGAAGTTACCGCAAATTCCCAGGTTCTTTTCCTGAGCATGAACGATGACACGGGGGTCGCGCTCGGCATAGGCGCGGCAGATCTCGAGCGTGTCGTCGGTCGAACAATTGTCGGAAATGACCAGCTTGATGTCGCTGTGGGTCTGCGCCAGCAAGGAATCAATCGCGACCCTGATCTGATCACCCCCGTTGCGGACGGGCATACCGATGGTGATCTGAGTCTTGTCCATGCTGCTGCTCATCGTTGTACCCGGGTAGGCCCGGGTGGAAGGGGCGAGACCGAAGTCCTTATAACTTACTCTCTCTCGCTTTTTTGCGACGCATACAAGCGAAAGGCGAATGCATTTTCGGGATTGTGAAGCCGGTAAGGGAAACGAGCCGCCAGCTTGGCCGCCACCCCAGGAGGGGCCGGCCAGGGCCGCGTGGAACGCATCAATCTCAACATTGTCATTTTAAATAAAAAAGCTTTTTTGCAATTTTTACGCATCGCGTCGTGAGCTGTACAAATTTGTACGCGCGCCGCAGATTTGGGCAACCTCTCCGGGTCGCAGATCCTGTGGCTCCTCAACCTTCCTGTGGTCGCAAGGGCGTCGAAGATGAAAGCGGTAATCCTGGCTGGCGGACTGGGTACTCGGCTCGCAGAAGAGACCAGCATCAGGCCAAAGCCAATGGTTGAGATCGGCGGGCGCCCGATCCTTTGGCATATCATGAAAATCTACAGCGCTCATGGCATCAATGATTTCATTGTCTGCCTCGGATACCGCGGGAACGTCATTAAAGAGTATTTTAAAAACTATTTCATGTATATGTCTGATGTCACCTTCGACTTCGAGAGGAACTCCATGGAGGTGCACAACGCCCGGGCGGAACCCTGGCGTGTGACGCTGGTCGAAACGGGCGAGAACAGCATGACCGGTGGCCGGATCAAGCGGATCCTGCCCTATGTGGCCAATGAGGAAGCCTTCTGCCTGACCTATGGCGATGGTGTCGGCGATGTCGATATCACCGCGACCATCGCGTTGCACAGGCAGGAAGGCCGCTTGGCGACGCTGACGGCGACCCAGCCCGCCGGTCGCTTCGGCGCCCTCAGCCTGGAAGGCAACCGCGTCAAGGCCTTCAAGGAGAAGATCCAGGGCGATGGCGGCTTCATCAATGGCGGTTATTTCGTGCTGAGCCCGAAGGTTGGCGAGTATATCGAGGGCGACGACACGGTCTGGGAGGACGCGCCGATCGAGCGCCTGGTGGCTGACAACCAGATGTCAGTCTATCAGCATCACGGTTTCTGGCATCCGATGGACACAATTCGCGACCGCAGTCATCTGGAAGGCCTCTGGGCCTCTGGCAAGGCTCCCTGGCGCGTGTGGAAGGGCTGAACACCCAATGCGTATCCTGATCACCGGCAATATGGGCTATGTCGGCCCCGTCGTCGTGGCGCGTCTGCGCGAGACATTTCCGGAAGCCTATCTCGTCGGCCATGATACCGGCTGGTTCGGCCATTGCCTGACCACCCGCGATCCGCTGCCCGAAACCCTGCTGAATGAGCAGCGCTTCGGCGATGTCCGCGACATCACCACGGAAGATCTGCGGGGCTTCGATGCGGTGGTGCATCTGGCCGCCATTTCGAACGATCCGATGGGGCAGCGCTTCGAGGCGGTGACGGACGAGATCAACCACCGTGCCAGCGTCAAGGTCGCCAAGGCGGCGGCGGAAGCCGGTGTCGGCCATTTCGTCTTCGCCTCGAGCTGCAGCGTCTATGGCTTCGCCTCCGAGGGCCGCGCCCGGGTGGAAAGTGACACGCTCAACCCCCTGACGGCCTATGCCCGGTCCAAGATCGCGACCGAGGACTCCCTCCGCGCTCTCGACAACAGCGGCATGGTCATCAGCTGCCTGCGCTTCGCGACCGCCTGCGGCATGTCGCCGCGGCTGCGTTTGGACCTGGTGCTGAATGATTTCGTCGCCGGCGCCCTGGCCAATGGCGAAGTCAGCGTGCTCAGCGATGGCACGCCCTGGCGGCCGCTGATCCATGTGCGCGACATGGCGCGAGCCATCGAATGGGCCGTGCAGCGCTCGCCGGACAATGGCGGCAAGTTCCTGACTGTCAATGTCGGCTCGGCACGCTGGAATTATCAGGTGCGGGATCTGGCGGAGGCGGTTGGCCGGGCTCTTCCGGAGGCCAAGGTTTCCATCGCGACCGAGGCCCCCCCGGACAAGCGCTCCTACAAGGTCGACTTCTCGCTTTACGCGGAACTCGCCCCGGACCATCAGCCGCAGGAGACGCTGGACGGCGCCATCGCCGAATTGCGGGACCGGCTGAAGGAGCAGGGCTTCGCCGATCGCGACTACCGCAAGTCGCCGGCCATCCGCCTGGTGACGCTGGAGCGGCACATCAATTCCGGCTCGGTGAACGAGAATCTGGAGCAGCGTCACCGGGTGCCGGCATGATCTTCAGCAAGACCCCGCTGCAGGACGCCTATGTGATCGAGATCGAGCCGCGGCACGACGACCGCGGCTTCTTCGCCCGGGCCTTCTGCGAGGACGAGTTCGCCAAAGCGGGGCTGGTCAGCCGCTACGCTCAGGTGAACAACTCCCTGAGCCTCCGCAAGGGCACGCTGCGCGGCATGCATTACCAGCTTCCGCCGGCCGCGGAGGTGAAGCTGGTGCGCTGCCTTCAGGGTGCGCTGTTCGACGTCATCGTCGATCTGCGCCCCGGCTCACCCAGCGAGGGGAAGTGGTTCGGCGTCGAGCTGAGCGCCGAGAACCGCAAGATGCTCTATGTCCCCCGGGGTTTCGCGCATGGTTTCATCACCCTGCGCGACAACACCGAAGCCTTCTACATGGTCAGCGACCCCTATATGCCCGGCGGTGAGCGTGGCCTGCGCTACAACGATCCGCATCTCGGCATCGAGTGGCCGCTGCAGCCGGAGATCGCCTCCGAGAAGGACCTCAACTGGCCGGCCTTCGATCCCGATTTCCACGGGGTCGAGCAACTGCGCGGCCTGCGCTAGGCGCTGAGAGAACCATCATGATCTATGACAGGCTGCTGCGGCAGCGCGAGGCTTCCGGCAAGCCGGTCCTGGTCGGCATGTTCGGGGCCGGCTTCATGGCCAAGGGCGTCACCAACCAGATCGTCAACTCGGTCCCGGGCATGACGCTGGCGGTGATCTGCAATCGCAGCCTCGACAAGGCCCGCCTGGCCTTCGAGCAGGCCGGCGTCACCGATATCGCGGTGGTGGAGACCGATGATGCCCTGGCCGATTGCATCCGCCAGGGCCGGGCCGCCATCACCCAGGATCCGCTGCTGCTCTGCCGCAATCCGGACCTGGATTGCCTGATCGATGCCACCGGCGCCATCGAATACGGCGCCGCCATCACCCTGGCGGCCATCGAGAACCGCAAGCACATGGTCTCGATGAATGCCGAGCTCGATGCGACGGTCGGGCCCCTGCTCAAGCGCAAGGCCGATGCGGCGGGTGTCATCTTTACGGGCTGCGACGGCGACCAGCCCGGCGTGCAGATGAATCTCTACCGCTTCGTGGTTTCCATCGGCCTGACGCCGCTGGTTTGCGGCAATATCAAGGGGCTGCAGGATCCCTACCGCAATCCGACCACCCAGGCCGGCTTTGCCGCCCAATGGGGGCAGGATCCCTACATGGTGACCAGCTTCGCGGATGGCACCAAGATCAGCTTCGAGCAGGCGATCGTCGCCAATGCCACGGGCATGACGGTGGCCCGGCGCGGCATGATCGGCCTCAACCATGCCGGCCATGTCGATGAACTGACCAAGTCCTACGACATCGACATGCTGCGGGAGAAGGGGGGCGTCGTCGACTATGTCGTCGGCAGCAAGCCGGGCCCTGGCGTCTATGTCCTGGCCACGCATGACGATCCCAAGCAGAAGCACTACCTGAACCTGTACAAGCTGGGCACCGGGCCACTCTACAGTTTCTACACGCCCTATCACCTCTGCCATTTCGAGGTGCCGCTTTCCGTGGCGCGAGTCGTGCTGTGCCAGGATCCGGTCATCCAGCCGATCGATGGCCCCCGCGTCGATGTCATCACCACCGCCAAGATCAATCTGAAGGCGGGCGAGACGATCGATGCCCTGGGCGGCTACATGAGTTACGGCCAGTGCGAAGATTACGCGACCTCGCGTCGTGAGGGTTTGCTGCCGATGGGTTTGGCCTTCGGCTGTACGCTGAAGCGCGATGTCCCGAAGGATGCGGTGCTGACTTATGACGACGTCGAGATTCCGGAAGGCCGGATGATCGATCGGCTGCGCTCCGAGCAGGACGTGCTCTACGCGGCCTGACGACGTCGCCGGGCGCTGTCGAGAACATTCAGGGCGCGGCTCCGAAGGGGCCGCGCCCTTCGGTTTTCCGGGGCCGGTAGACCATGCCCGATTCGCCCACATTGTCCCGGGGGGATAACTCCGACCCTTCCGGACGGTCAGGAATTATCCACAGGACAAGGCATCTATCCCAGGGGGTTAACTCCGGGAATTGGGGGGTTAACTCCGAAAAGTGGGCTTATCCCGGGGGGATAACTCCGGATTCAACTAATAAGAATCTACTAGTTAACTACATAGAGACCGGAGTTATCCCCCCATTGACGGCAGCCATCCTCTCCCGGCAACTAGGGCCAAGCTTTGGCAGAGAGGGCCATGCAGGAAGATGCAGCGCATGGTGTACGCCACTTGGTCCTACTCCATGGCAGGGATCAGGCGCGCGCCATGGTCCCTCCGGAGCGCAAGGCCCTGGTGGATATCGCTGCGGAGGTCCTGGCTGATGATGCCAGCCGCATTGGGATTACTTATACGGGCTTCTGCCTGACATCCCTGCCCCACAAGCGGCTCCCCGATGACAGCGCCTGGGAGAAGCGGGGGCACCGCGTCACGCTGCTGGTGGAGCCCGGTCGTCTCAGGCTGGCCCGTGGCGCGCCGAAACTGCATGGCGTCCCGTATGGCGCCAGAGCCAGGATGATCCTGCTCTACCTGCAGACCCAGGCCGCCAGGACAAACAGCCGCGAGGTCGAGCTGGGCCGCTCCATGCGGGATTGGCTGGGTCGCATGGGTCTTTCCTGGGGCGGCGAGACGGGCAAGGCATTGCGCGAGCAGGCGGCGCGGATCGCCGCTTGCAGCCTGAAATTCTTCTGGGAGGGTGAGGGCACGGAAGGCTGGGCGGCGGGCCGCTTCGTGCGTTCCGGCCTGCGCTTCTCGGAGCAGGGCGAGGATCTCCGTCAGACCGAGATGTGGGATGACCGCGTGGTTCTTGATGAGGTTTTCTTCGATGCCATGCGCCAGCATCCGGTGCCGTTGCAGGAGACCGCATTGCGCGAACTCGGCAATCGCAGCGCCAGCCTCGATCTCTACATCTGGCTCGCCTACAGGCTGCACACGCTACGCGGTCCGACGCCAGTGCGCTGGACCGCCCTGAGGGATCAGTTTGGCTCCAGCTATTCAGAACTGCATACCTTCAAGAGAGATTTCAGGAAGTCCCTTGCTCCTGCTGTCGCGGCCTATCCGGAAGCGCGGGTGGAACTGACTGATGAAGGTGTCCTCCTGCATCCGTCGCGACCGCCCGTTTCGCAAAGACTGGTCAGCGTGGCCCGGAGTTAACCCCCCAGTCGTATGGCGCGCAAAGGCATTGAGCGGCCGTCGGCAAGGTGCGTGCAGAAAAGCAACGGTTGTATCGACACTCTCGCGGGACGTGCGGCAAAGGCTTGATCCGGTGGGTTTTCATGGGACAATCCCATGCCGCATGCATAGGGATGCGGGAGAGAACGAGATTGGGTAGGGCCCTCTGAATGCGTCTGCAGAAGAAGAACGTCGCCGGCAGGAAGGCAGACACTGCCGCCCCTTCTCTCCGGCCCTTCCCATCATGGCGTGCCTCCTGTCTGCACGGTCTGGTGGCTCTCGCCATTCCGGCCGCAATGGCTGGAATGGCCGCGCCTGCTCACGCCCAATCGGCCCCTGAGCCACCGCAGACCATGAGCCCGCAGGACACCCAGCGTGGCGTCACCGTCCGGTCCCGGCCGCGGCCCGATTACGATCCGGCTGGCGTGCGCCTCTCCGGCTTCCGCCTCGACGGCGCGGTGGAGGCCGGCGTGGGCTATGACGACAACCTGCAGCCCGGCACGGGCGAGGACGTGGAAGACGGCTTCTTCGCGCAGACCGTCAATGTCTCGGCCAACAGCTTCTGGACGCGGCATGCGCTGGGCCTGACCGCCTCGCAATCGAGCCGGCAGCACTTCAGCAACAGCAATCAGAACTGGAACGACTTCAGCGTCGGCATCGCCGGCCGCTACGATATCGGCCGGGCCTCATCTCTGCGAGCCAGCTACACGCACACCCGCTCGCATCTCGAGGTGGACAATTTCGACGTGCAGGCCGGCGGCCTGAACGAGCCCATCCCCTATGACAGCGACATCTTCCTGGTCGGTGGCACCGCGGCCTTCAATCGCCTGGCCCTGACCGGCACCGCGGAATATAGGACCATTCGCTATGAGAATTTGGACGTCAACGGCGTCCGCGTTTTCAACAATGTCAATGACTACGACACGATCCTAGGCGAGGTCCAGGCGGCTTACAGCATTGTCGAGGGCCGCGAGATCCTGACCCTGGTCCGCCTGCAGGACATCAACTACCAGCAGTCCGGCCAGAGCGGGCGGGATTCCTTCACCTGGGAGGTTCAGGCCGGTATCAATTACGACCTGACAGGCCTCTGGCAGGCCCGCCTGCTGGCCGGCTACCGTGAACGGACCTATGATTCCCCGACATTGAAGACGTTAAGCGGGCCAGCATTCGAAGGCCAGCTGACCTATCTGCCGACGCAGCTGACCACGGCGACCCTGGCGGTTTCGCGCACCATCGAGGAATCCATCCGCGCCAGCAACGTCAGCTATACGCGCACCCAGGGACGGCTCACTGTCGACCATGAGCTTCTGCGCAACGTCATCGTCACCGGTGAGCTGCGGGCCGAGCATCGCGACTATCCGCAGCAGGGCAATGTCACCGACGGCATTGTCCTGGTCGGCGCGCAATGGCTGCTGAACCGCAACATGTCGGTGCTTGCCAGCTATCAGCACACGGAGCGCCTTTCGGCGCCGGATGGCGCGCGCGAATACGGGATCAACCAGTTTCAAGTCAGGCTGCGCTTCGCCTTGTAGTCGCGGGGCCTCGAGCGTGGCCGCTTCAATGTGACGTGCGTTCACCGGCGTGACAGTCTTTGATACAGTGTCATGCTTTTCTCAAGAATTCTCTATTCCGGGAGTGCCCCATGTCTCGCCCTGCTTTCTTGACTGCCGCTGGCCCTCGTGCGCTGCGCGGAATGGTGCTGGGCCTGTCGTTGCTGGTGGCCGCCTGCGCCACGCCCGGCGCCAACCTGCCGCCGCTGCCGGAGACCACGGCGGGCGCCTATAGGCTCGGGGCGGGCGACCAGCTGCGCGTCACGGTCTTCAACGATCCGCGCCTGACCGGCGAGTTTCGCATCACCGATACCGGCACCGTGGCGCTGCCGCTGGTCGGCGCCATTCCGGTGGCCGGGCTGACGACCACCCAGGCCGAAACGGCGATCGCGCGCAGCATGCGCAGCCGCAACCTGTTCAATGACCCCTCGGTCGCGGTCGAGGTCCAGGAATACCGTCCGATCTTCGTGCTGGGCATGGTCGAGCGTGGCGGCCAGACTCCCTACCAGCCCGGCATGACGGTCCTCTCCGCCGTGGCCGTGGTGGGCGGCTTCAACTATCGCGCCGTCACCGATTACGTCTCCATCACCCGCCTGGGCGAGGATGGCGTCGCGCGGGAGTTCCGCGGCGACCGCCAGTCGGTGCTGCAGCCGGGCGATGTGGTGACCGTCTTCGAGCGCCGCTTCTGACACCATGGATGCCGCCGGGGTAGCACCCGGCGGCCTTCACATCGGCCACGAAAAACCCCGGAACCGAAAGGTTCCGGGGTTTTCCATGCGCGAACGGCAGGCGTTCCGGGATCAGGCGCCGGGCGCCGGCAGCCGCTTCAGGTCGGGCGAGGCGCTCTTGGCATAGCCCTCGTAATAGCCCAGCGGGTCCAGACGGCCCGGCCGCACCCGGGTCAGCACGGTCGCCATGCGGGCCCGCATCGAGCGTGGCAGGCGGCGCATCGCCTCCATCACCACGGTGCGGGAGGTGCGCTCCCAGCCGACAGCGAAGAGCACGGCGTCGCTGTGCTGGGCCAACACCACGGCATCGGCCACACGCATGATCGGCGGGCTGTCCAGGATCACCAGATGGTATTCGCGGCGGGCCCGGTTGATCAGCTCGGCGAACTGACGGGATTCGATCAGCGCCTGCGGATGCGGCGAGGAACGGTCCGAGAGCAGGGTGTGCAGGCCCGAGCGCTCATCCACCTGCACCGCATCCTCGAAGCGCGTCTCGCCCGAGAGGACAGCCTCGATGCTGCGGCCGGCCCAGGGGGCGCCGAAGGTCGAGGACATCTGCGGGCGGCGCATGTCGGTCTCCAGCAGCAGCACCCGCAGCCCGTCGGCGGCGGATAGCCGCGCCAGCGAGGCCGCGACGGTGCTCTTGCCGTCGCCGATGGCCGAGGAGGTGACCAGCACCGTATTGGCCGGCCCGCCGCCGGCGACCGACTGCATGGTCAGCCGCAGGGCACGCAGCGTCTCGGCGATGCCGGACTGGCTCTGATCGAGCACCAGGGCCGGCATGCGCCGGCGGCGGCCGCGGCCGAGCGCCGGCAGGCTGCCGGCGTTCTGCACGCCCGTCAGCGAGACCAGGTCCTGCACCGTGCTGATCGTGCCATGGGCCATGCGGCGCAGGACCAGGATGCCGGCGAGCAGGAAGAAGCCGATGAAGGCGCTGAAGGCGGCGACCACGGAGGCTGGCGGGCCGTTCGGACGGAAGGGCTCCACCGCCGGCGAGATCACGCGCGCCGCGGGGAACTGCGCCGAGGCCAGGCGGGTCTGCTCGGTGCGGGTCAGGAAGGCCTGGTAGATCTGCCGCTTGGCATCGGCCTCGCGCGTCAGTTGCGCCAGAACGACCTCGTTCTCGGCGCCGCTGCGGGCCGTGGTCATCGAGCTGTTCAGTTGCTCCTGGGCATCGGACAGGCGGGCGCGGGCGGCGTCCACCTCGCGGCGGAGCGAGGAGACGATCTTGCCGGTCTCGTTGCCAATCTGCCGCTGGATGTCGCGCAGCTCGGCCTCCACGGCCAGGCGCTCGGGATGCCGCGCGCCCAGTCGCTGCGCCAGGGTGGCGGCGCGCTGGCCGATCTCCGCCTCGCGGTCGCGCAGGCTCTGGATCACCAGAGAGCCCAGCACCTCGCTGGAGGCGCTGCCCCGCTGGCCGGAGCGCAGCGCGCTGTCGAGCGCGGCCTGGGCGCGGGAGAGTTCCTGACGCGCCATCGCGACGCGGGCCTGCTGCTCGTTCATCTGCAGGGTGCTGACCGAGCCCTGGGAGGTCTCCAGCAGGCCGGTCTCGCGGCGGAAGGCCTGAATCCTCTGATCCGCCTCCTCGACCTCGCGGCGCAGCGTCTCCAGCCGGGAGGTCAGCCACTCATTGGCCTGCAGGGTGGTGTCCCGCTTCGCCGCCACCTCGAGTTCGATGTAGCGGTTCATCAGCGTGTTCACGACCTTCGCGGCCTCGTCCGGGAAGGGCGAGGAGAAGCGGACGGCGACGACATTGCTGTTGGCGGCGGTGCCGATCGAGAGGTAGCGCTGCAGATTCTCGACCGCCAGGCTCATGCTGTCGACCGGGCGGTCGGCCAGAGCGGGGTCGGTGCTCTCGCCCAGCAGGGCGATGCGCCAGGCGTCGATATCGGCGGCGACACCCCGCAGCCAGGCGCCGACCGGGGCGAAGAGGGCGGCGAGGCCACGGCTGGGCGGCTCCGGCGCATTCTCGAGGCCGAGGTCGCGAACCACCTGCTCGGCCAGGCGGCGCGAGCGCAGGATATCCGCCTCCGTGGTGATGCGCTGCAGGCCGGGCGTATTGAGGGAAGCCGCCTGGTTGAGCTCGGGAATGCTCTGATCCCGGCTTTCGACCAGCAGCAGACCCTCGCTCGAATAGCGGATCGGCAGCGACTTGGTGATCACGAAGCCCAGCAGGCCAGTGATGACGGCGGCAGTGGCCAAGGCCAGCTTGCGTCGCCAGAGAAGGCTCAGAAGGTCTGTCAGGCGCATACGTTCTGCCTCATGAAGGCCACATCAGAAACTTAAGGGTGCCAGCCCTTGGGCATCGGCGAGGCGCCGGAAGAGGCGACGAGCTCTGGCCACCAGGTGCATCTTTCCATAACCACGAGCCTCGCGATTGTCCAAATAATCGTGCATTGCTCACATAAAAGTGGCTCGCGGTTGAGAAAATGCACCATTAAGAGGATCAGTAGACCATTTTCTGGTGTATTCACACCGACGGTGCTCGTCGCCACCCCGTCGGATACTTCTGACGCCTGCCTGGAGGTGGCATGCTCTCGCTCTGGGCGCCGTCCTCTGGGCTCCGTTCGCTTCGGGGGAAGTTCGCCATGGCCTCGTCTGCTCCTGCCCGCCTCGCCGGTTGTTCCCCCTCCGGCACGGCCCTGGGTCAGGCTTGGCTCCCGATACCGGCCTGCTGTAGGACACCGCCATGGGATTTGGGAGGTTTCGTAAACCTCTCTTCGCGGTGCAGCAAGCAGAGCGGAAGCCGCGCTCAGGCCTTTCCGTCGTTTTCTCTGGCTGTGTGAGCTGATCATGATGTCGCCCCTGCGGCTGGACGCTTCGGAGCCAGTCTTCCCAACCGGGCCTGCCCTGTCGTTCGGCGAGGAGCCGGAACAGGCGGCCTCGCGAGAGACGGCGGAGGCCGCCTTCGTCCGGCGCTGCCTGATGGTCGCGCTCTTCGCCTCGATCTTCCTGCAGCGCTTCGGGCTGCCGGCAGGCGACGACAGCATCGCCCTGAACCTGATCGTGACCCTGGTGGTCATGCTGCTTCTGGCCTTGCGCGGCGCCTTCGTGCTCGATCCGGTCCGGACGGCGATGTTCTTCGTCCTGGCCACGGTGGTTTCGCTCAGCCTGGCGATGAATGCGGGCGCCGCCTCGGTGCCCTCCATGGCCTTGATGCTCATTATCTATGCGCCCTTCATTTTCTCGCTGCGCTCCCCGGAGGGCGTGCTGGAGGGCTGCGTCCGGGCCTTTCAGAAGATGGTTCTGGTCTGCGCGGTCCTGGGTGTGGCGCAGTATGTGGCGCAGTTCTTCATGAATTCGGCGGATCTTTTCACCTTCAGCAACATTGTTCCGAAGGAATTCCTGCTGCCGAACTTCAACACGGCCAATCCCCTGACCTGGGATTCGCCCTACTTCAAGAGCAATGGCTTCTTCCTGCTCGAACCATCGACGTTCTCCCAGTATCTGGCGATTGCCATCATTCTGGAGCTGCTGTTCTTCGGTGCCACCTGGCGCCTGCTGCTCTATTTCATCGCCCTGCCTACCTCCTATTCCGGCACCGGCCTGATCCTGTTGCTGTTCCTGCTGCCCTGGGTGCTGCTGCATCGTCGGGCCTATGGCGCCATCGCGGCCATGGCGGCGGTGGGTGTCCTGGCCCTGGTCACGGGCGGCTTGTGGAACGCCGATGCCTTGCTCAACCGGATCAACGAGTTCGGCAGCGACAATTCCAGCGCCACGGCCCGCTTCATCGCCGGCGCCTGGCTGATCGGCCAGTTCCTGCTCTCCTCGGCGCAGGATGTTCTCTTCGGCCTGGGGCCGGGCTCCTATGCCCAGCATGCCAAGCTGGTGCCCTACGAGGCGCATGATCCGGCCTGGGCCAAGATCCTGTTCGAGTATGGCCTGCTGGGCTCGGCGGTCTTCTGGCCGTTCTTCCTGACCGCCCTGTTCCGGGCCAGCCCCTCGGGCTGGATCAGCACCGCGATGCTGATCGGCTACATGACCTTCGGCGGCATGCTGCTCGACCCCCGGCTGCAGATCCTGATCCTGATCTTCTGCGTCCTGCCCAAGCGGCCGGCGGCGGTTCAGGATTCCACGCCGCCCGGTTGGGCGCCCCTTAGCACCAGGCCTGCCCTATGACCTTGAGTCTGCCCGTGACCTTCCTGGGCGATCGTAGCGGCTTGTCCGCCTCCATCCTCGGCCTCGGTTGCAGCCGCCTCGGATCGACCCTGAGCGGTTGCGGCGGGGCAGCGGCCGAGGCCCTGCTTCGCCATGCGCTGGATGCCGGCGTGACGCTCTTCGACACCGCCAATATCTATGGCCAGGGGGAGAGCGAGCGGCTGATCGGCCGCGCCCTGGCGGGGCGGCGGGATGAGGTGACCATCGTCACCAAGGCCGGCCAGCGCTTCACCGCCACGCAGCGTGTCGTTGCCCTGGCCAAGTCGCCGCTGCGCCAACTGGTCCACCGCCTGCCTGGCCTGCGGGGCACCATCGCCAGCCGGCGGGCCGCGCCGCTGCCGCGCGACTACTCCCCGGCGCATCTGCAAAATGCGGTCGAGGCCAGCCTGCGGCGCCTGCGCATCGAGCGGATCGATCTCTTCCTGCTGCACAGCCCCTCGGCCGAGGCCATCCGCCAGGGCGCGCCCTTCGAGTTGCTCGACCGCCTGGTGCAGGCCGGCAAGCTGCGCGCCTGGGGCATCTCCTGCGATGACGGCGCGGCGGCCCGGGAGGCGCTGCGCCTGCCCTCGGTCGCGGCCCTGCAACTGCCCCTGGACGTGGCCCAGGCCATGCGCCCGGCCCTGACGCAGGCTGCGGGCCAGGGTATCGGCCTGATGCTGCGCGAGATCTTCGCGGGACAGGCGGGCGATGCCGCGGCTCGCGCAGCGGCCCTGCGGGTGGCCTTGCAGTTCGAACGGTCCGTGGCGCTGGTCGGCACCACCTCGGCCCGGCACCTGGATGAGGCCGTGGAGGCGGCCCGCTCCATCACCTCGCCGCCCTCGCGGCCCCTGGAGACCTCGGCATGATCCTCGACGCCTTGTCCCTGACTCCCGGTGTGGAGTTGGAGGCGGATCTCTGCATCGTCGGAGGTGGCGCGGCCGGCCTCTCCCTGGCCAGCGCGCTGGAGGGGAGCGGCCTGTCCGTGCTGGTGCTGGAGGCCGGTGGCCGCAAGTTCGACGCCGCGGCACAGGAAGGGCTGAACGGCGAGGTCGCCGAGGGCTCGTCGCATTCCCCGCCGCACATGTACCGCCGCCGCGTGCTGGGCGGCGCCACGGCCATCTGGGGAGGGCGCTGCGTGCCCTATGACCCGATCGACCTGGAGCGGCGCCCCTGGGTGCCGATGAGCGGCTGGCCGATCGCCTGGAGGGATCTGGCCGCCTACTATCCCCGGGCGCAGGAGCTGTGCGAGGCCGGGGCCTATGCCTATGACGTGTCGGAGGCGCTCGGTCCCGCCGCGCCGCCGACCATCGAAGGCTTCAGCGATCCCGATATCGTCGCCTCGCGGCTGGAGCGCTTCAGCCGGCCCACAGACTTCGGCAAGTCCACCTTCGCCCGCCTCGCCGCCGCGCCCGCGGTCCGCATCCTGCTGAACGCCCAGGCGCTCCGTCTGGTGACGCCGGAGGGCGACGGGCCGGTGCAGCGGCTGGAAGGCGCCAGTGCGCCGGGGCGCGGCTTCACCGTGCGGGCCCGGCATTACGTGCTGGCCTCCGGCGGGCTGGAGGTGCCGCGCCTGCTGATGGCCTCCGACGGCAGCCGCCGTGGCGGGCTGGGCAATGCCGGCGGAGCGCTCGGCCGCTACTACATGTGTCATGCCGAGAACACGCTCGGCCGGCTGCGCCTGCGCCCTTCCGACCGGCCGGTCGCGCTGGATTTCGAGATGACGGAGGACGGCGTCTATGTCCGCCGCAAATTCTCCTTCTCCGCCGAGGCGCAGCGGCGCGAGGGGCTGCTGAACACCATCTTCCGTCTGCACTATCCGCTCATCGCCGATCCGGCGCATGGCAGTGGCGTGCTCTCGGCCATGTATCTGGTGAAGGACGCCATCCTGCCCGAATACCGGCGCAAGCTGGCGACCATCGAGATCGCCAACCGTGGCAAGATGGTGCGGGATGGCCGCTTCTGGTTCTCCCACGCCACCAATGTGCTGCGGGATTCCCCTGGTGTGCTGCGCTTCGGCCAGGCCTGGCTGCGCAAGCGCACCTTCGCCAGCCGCAAGCTGCCCTTCGTTGTGGTGCGCGCGCGGGACGGGCGCTATCCGCTGGACGTCAATGCCGAGCAGATCCCCAATCCCGACAGCCGCGTGACCCTGGCCACGGCGCGCGATGCGCATGGCATGCCGCGGCTGAAGGTGGACTGGCGGCTGCACCCGCAGGACATCGACAGCCTGGTGCGCGGCATGAAGGTGGCGCGCGCCGCCTTCGCCCGCTCCGGCTGCGCCGAGCTGGAATTCGACGATGCCACGATCGAGGCCGAGGTGCGGGCCTCCACCCCGGTCGGTGGCCATCACATCGGCACGGCGCGCATGGCGGAGACGGTGCGGGACGGCGTGGTCGACGCCGATTGCGCCGTGCATGGCGTGCCGAATCTCTTCGTGGCCAGCTCCGCCGTCTTCCCGACCAGCAGCCACGCGAACCCGACCCTGACCATCGTCGCCCTGGCGCTGCGGCTGGCGGACCACATCCAGCAGCTCTCGGCACGGGACGAGGCGCCCGGCTTCCGCGCTGTCCCGGAGATCGCCGCATGACCCGTTGCCTCTGGCTCGCCCGGACCCTGCCCTTTCCCTGGACGGCAGGAGACCGGATCTATACCGCCAAGCTGGCGGGCGCCCTGGGACATGCGGGGGCGGAGGTGACCTTCGCCGGCTTCGCCGCCGAGGTGCCGCCCCAGCCGATGTCCGGCATCACCTGGCATGTCGTGCCGGGCCAGCCGCGCGGGCGCCTGTCGGCCCTGGCCAGCCCCATGCCCCTGGTGGCGGCGCGCCATGACGTGCCGGCCTATCGCGCGGCGCTGGGCGAGCTGGCCCGGAAGGGTCCCTGGCAGGCCGTGGTGGTGGACCAGTACGGGATGGGCTGGGCGCTGCGGCACCGGCATCTCTTCGCCGGCGATCCGACCTTCGTCTTCGTCACCCATGACCATGAGGCGAGCGTGACCGGGATGCAGTGGCGCGATGCCACCGCCTCCCTCGGCAAGCGGCTCTATCTGGGGCAGAACTACCTCAAGACCCGGCATTTCGAACGCTGGATCGCGCGCAACAGCCACCTCGTCACCACCATCACCGAGGCCGATGCGGCGCTCTTCGCCGCCGATGCGCCGGCCGCCCGGGTGCTGACCCTGGTGCCGGGCTATGACGGCACGCGGGTGGCCGCCCGCCGGATCGGGCCGGAGACGCCGCGCGCCGTGGTGCTCTTCGGCTCCTACCGCTGGTCCGCCAAGCAGGCCAATCTGCGCATCTTCCTGGACAAGGCCGATCCGATTCTGGCCCGGGCGGGGATCGAGATCCGCGTGGTCGGCGACATGCCGGAGGATTTCCGGCGCACGCTCGAGGGCCGCTACCAGGCGGCCCGCTTCACCGGCTTCGTCGAGGATCCGGCGCCGCATCTGGCGGCCGCCCGGATGGCGGTGCTGGCCGAGCCGATCGGCGGCGGCTTCAAGATGAAGCTGCTGGAATACATCTTCAACCGCGTGCCCGTGGCGGCGCTCTCGGCCTGCGCCAGCGGCCTGCCGCCGGAGGTGCAGGCGGAGATGCTGCTGGAGCCGGAGCTGGATGGCCTGCTGCGGCGTGTCCAGGCCGTCATCGACCAGCCTGCGCAGCTCAATGCCTGGCAGGAGCGCGCCTTCGCCGCGGCTGCGGATGCCTTCGACTGGGCCGATCGGGGCCGCCTGCTGCTGGAGGCCATTGAGGAGCGTCGTGGCGCTCCGCTGCGATCTGCGGCAAAACAGACAAAGACTTACAGTTCATTGGGCCAGGCCATCGACACCGGCAAAGCCTGATCCGGGCTGTCAGGCGGGACAGCAATTTGTGCAGAGTGATAGAGAATGAAGCCTGACAGGGTGGCGCGGACCGCCTGCCTCTCGGATTTCGCGCCATGACGCGGGAAGAGAGGGTCCGGCAACCGGATCTGGCTGCCGATCTGGCGCCCCTGGTGGCCCTTTCCGCCCGCATCGGTGCGGACCGGCACCTGATCCAGGGCGCCGGCGGCAATACCTCGCTCAAGCGCGGTGAGCGGGAGATCTGGGTCAAGGCCTCGGGCACCTGGCTGGCCCGCGCGGAGGAGAAGCTGATCTTCGTCGGTCTCGACCTGCCGCAGATCCTCCGGCGGCTGGCCGCACTGGAATCGGATCCGGCCATGCCGTCCCGTCTCGATCCGGGGGCCGTCCTGCGCCCCTCGATCGAGACGACGCTGCATGCCCTGTTGCCGCATCGCGTCGTCCTGCATGTCCATTCGGTGAATGCTCTGGCCTTCGCCGTTCGCGCCGATGGGCGGGATCGGGCGGCGGAACGGCTGAAGGGGCTGCGCTGGGCCTGGGTGCCTTACGCCAAGCCGGGCCTTCCCTTGACCCAGGCGGTGCGCTCCGTCCTGCCGGAGCGGCCGGATGTGCTGCTGCTGGCCAATCATGGCCTGGTGATCGGAGCCGAGACCACCTCGGCTGCGGCGGCGTTGCTGACGGAGGTGGAAACGCGGCTGGCCGTGACCGCGCGGTCGACGCCGCCGGCGGATCAGGCCACCCTGGCCCGCCTGGCCCGCATCGCCGAGGGCCGGTATCGCCCTGCCTGTCTGGCGGAGGCCCATGCGGCGGCGACCGACCCGGTGAGCCTGGCGATGGCCAGCCAGGGCGCCCTTTACCCGGACCATGTGGTCTTCCTGGGTCCCTCTCCCATTCCCACCTCCAGCATTTCCGAAGCCGAGTACCACTTGCGGACCTGCCGCAACCCGCAGGGGCCGGCCCTGGTCCTGGTGGCCGGCGCGGGCGCCCTGCTGCGCGCCGATCTCGGGCCGGGGGCCGAGGAGATGGCAGCCTGCCTCGGTCTCGTGCTGCCCCGGCTGGACCCGGCCGCGCCCCTGGTGTTCCTGGATGTGTCGCAGGAGGCCGAATTGCTCGACTGGGATGCCGAGAAGTACCGGCAATCCCTCAATGCGGCGTCTCTGTGATGGGGAGCGTCACGACTCTGGAGGCCCCTCGCATGCAGATCGTCATTCCGATGTCAGGATTTGGCGAGCGGTTCCGCCGCGCCGGCTACCCGGTGCCGAAGCCGCTGATCGAGGTGGATGGCAAGCCGATCATCGCGCACGTCCTGGACCTTTTTCCTGGCGAGACCGACGTCACCTTCATCTGCAATGCCGACCATCTGGCCGAGCCGGCCTACAGGATGGAAGCCATCCTGCGCGAACTCTGCCCGACCGGGCGGATTGTGCCTGTCGCGCCACACAAGCTCGGGCCGGTGCATGCCGTGCTGCAGGCGATGGACGGGCTCGATCCGGACCGGCCGGTGGTGGTCAATTACTGCGACTTCGCCTGCTTCTGGGACTGGCCGGACTTCGTCCGCTTCACGCGGGAAACCGGATGCGCCGGCGCCATCCCCGCCTATCGCGGCTTCCATCCGCATTCCCTGGGCTCGACCTACTACGCCTATCTGCGCCACCAGAACGGCTGGGTGCGGGACATCCAGGAGAAGCAGCCCTTCACCGAAGCGCCGATGGAGGAATACGCTTCCAGCGGCACCTACTATTTCGCCAGCGCCGCGCTGCTGCGGCGGGCCTGCGAGGAGACGGTCCGCCAGCAGATCTCGGTGAATGGCGAATACTATGTGAGCCTTGCCTACAAGCCGATCCTGGCCGAACGCCTGCCGGTCGCCGTTTATGAACTGCAGCACTTCATGCAGTGGGGCACGCCAGCGGATCTCGAGGACTATCAGCGCTGGTCGCGCGCCTTCGCTGCCCTGGCCGGATCGCCGGAGCCGCCGGCGCAGGAAGGCTGTGTGCTGGTGCCCATGGCCGGTGCCGGGCAGCGCTTCCGCGATGCCGGCTACGACCGGCCCAAGCCGCTGATCCCCGTGTCGGGCCGGCCGATGGCCGTGCAGGCGGTGGCCGACCTGCCCAAGGCACCGCGCCGCCGTTTCATCCTGCGCCGCGACCTGCCGGGACTTGGCGAGATCACCGAAGCCCTGGCGGCCGAGGTGGCGGGATCCGAGACGGTGCTGCTCGACGGACTGACCGACGGCCAGGCGCGGACCTGCCTGGCGGGGCTGGCGGGGCTCGACCCCGACCAGCCGCTGACCATCGGCGCCTGCGACAACGGCGTGATCTTCGAGCCGGCGGAGTTTTCCGCCCTGCTGCACGAGAACGGGCCGGACGTCCTGGTCTGGGGGATACGCGGCCATTCCGCCGCCCGCCGCCGCCCGCAATCCTATGGCTGGATCGAGGCCGATGCGGAGGGACGCATCCGTCGGGTCGCGGTCAAGGAGCCGCTGGCCGATCCGGTGACCGATCCGATCGTCATCGGTGCCTTCACCTTCCGGCGCCTGCGCGACTTCGTCGCGGCGGCGGAGCGCATGATCGCCCGCGAAGCCCGGGTCAACGGCGAATTCTACATCGACACCTGCATCAACGATGCCATTGCCCTGGGCCTGGAGTGCCGCCTTCTCGAGGTGGCGCATTATCTCGGCTGGGGCACGCCGGACGAGTTGCGCAGCTTCGAGTACTGGCAGTCCTGCTTCCACAAATGGGACCGGCATCCCTATCGGCTGGAGCACGACCGGCATGTCCCGCCAGGGGCTGTCGCGGCCCTGGAGGCGCGCTATAGGGCCGTGCCTTCGCCGCGGCCGGTCCCTCTGGCCGCCCCGTCCTGGTAACCGCCCGTCCTTCTCCCCCGCGCGGGCGCGCACCGCAGACCGAGAGCAGCCGATGATCCTGATCGCCCATCGTCGCAACACGCTGGAGCAACTCGCCGCGACCCCGGCCGAATACGGCATCGAGGTCGATATCCGCAGCCAGGGGTCCAGGCTGGTCATTCATCACGACCCCTTCGTGGTCGATGCCCTGGACTTCGAGGACTGGC
Source organism: Teichococcus aerofrigidensis (assembly GCF_054073225.1). Taxonomy (NCBI): domain Bacteria; kingdom Pseudomonadati; phylum Pseudomonadota; class Alphaproteobacteria; order Acetobacterales; family Roseomonadaceae; genus Roseomonas; species Teichococcus aerofrigidensis. Next base: position 9,472 of record NZ_JBSXMU010000030.1, on the reverse strand, counting down.
TTGCCGCCTATCGCCACGGCACGCTGATCCTGAACGTGAAGGAGGAAGGGCTGGAGGACCGCCTGCTCGCCCTGATGGCGGAGCGCGGCATCGAGGATTTCTTTTTCCTCGACCAATCCTTCCCCTTCCTGGTGCGCACCGCCCGGCGTGGCGAGCGCCGTTGCGCCGTGCGGGTCTCCGAGTTCGAGACGGTGGAGACCGCGCTCAGCCTGGCGGGCCGGATCGACTGGGTCTGGGTCGATTGCTTCACCCGCTTTCCGCTCGATCGGGCCTCGGCGGCGCGGCTGAAGGAGGCGGGCTTCAGGCTGTGCCTGGTCTCGCCGGAATTGCAGGGCCGCACTGATCCCGCCGAGATCGCCGCGATGCGCGGCCTGCTGGCGCGGGAGGGGATCACGGCGGAGGCCGTCTGTACCAAGGTGCCCGAGCTTTGGCGCTGATTCCCGCGGATCTGCGGAGCAATCACTGGTTCCTGCTCGGCCTTCTCCTGCGGCTCGCAGCCATTCTCCTGCTGGTGCCACAGATCCAGGCGGACTGGTTCACGCCTTTCATGGTGGAGACCCTGGCGGCGCCCAGCCTGGATCCCTGGACGCAGTTCCTGCACCATGGCGATCACCCGCCGGAATTCTTCTATGGCCCGGTCATGTATCTTTTCCATGCGCCCTTCGTGGCGCTGGGGATGCTGGCCGACCATCTGGCCGGCGGCGGGATGCGCCTGGCCCAGATCGGCCTCGGTCTCAGCCTGCTGGTCGCGGATTACGCCCTGCTGCTGGTGCTGCGCCGGATGAACGAGGGCGCGGTGGATCGTGTCCTTCTCGTCTACTGGTTCTCGCCACTGGTGCTGTTCATCACCTACTGGCATGGCGATACCGATGTGGTGCCGACGCTGATGGTCGCCGGGACCCTGCTGTTGCTGCAGCAGGGCGCGCCGCGCCGTGCCGGCGCCCTGCTGGGTCTGGCGATCGCCGCCAGGATCGGCATCCTGGCGATCCTGCCCTTCCTGGCCGTCTTCCTCTGGAGCCACCGGCGGCATCGGGACACCCTGCCCCGCTTCCTGCTCGGCAGCCTGGGCGTGGCAGGGCTGCTGCTCCTGCCGCCGCTGCTCCTGTCGCCCGGCCTGCACCAGATGCTGACGAGCAATCCGCGCCTGCTGGTGGCCAATCCGGGGATGATCTCCATCCTCGACTTCGACATCATGCTGGGCGGCGGCCAGAAGCTCTACATCATGCCGATCGTCTACCTGCTCGGGCTCTATGGGGCCTGGAAGGTGGGGCGGATGAGCTTCGACCTGCTCTTTACCGTGCTGGGCGTCGCCTATCTGGTGGTCCTGCTGCTGACCCCTTCGGCGGTTGGCTGGTATCTCTGGGTGGTGCCCTTCCTGGTGGCCTACCAGATGCGGGCCGGTGAGCGGGGCTCGGCGCTGGCGGTGGCCTTCGGGCTGGCGTTCATCCTGGCGAAGCTGGTGGTGACCGTGACACCGGCCGTGCCGCTGCTCGGCCTGCCGCTGGGCTGGGGCGGCTGGATGCCTGAGGACGCCATGGCCAGCCTGCGCGTCACGTCCATCACCGCCTCGATGTTGACCGCCATTGGCGTGGTGCTGGCCCTGACCATGCTCCGCAGGGGGCTGGAGGAGAACGACTTCTTCGGCCTGTCGCAGCGGCCGCTGGCCATCGGCATCGCCGGCGACAGCGGCACCGGCAAGGACACCTTGGCCCTGGCCCTGGCCGGACTGTTCGGTGAAGGGGCCGTGACCGGCGTCTCCGGCGACGACTACCATCTCTTCGAGCGGCGCGGGAAGCTGTGGCAGGCCTTCACCCATCTCGATCCCCGGGCCAACGACCTCGAGGCCTTCACGCGCGATGCCCTGTCGCTGATCGCCTGGCGGCCGATCATGTGCCGCCACTACGACCATGCCACCGGCCTTTTCACTCCGCCGCGGCGCATCCAGGCCAGCGACGTGGTGATGGTGACCGGGCTGCACGCCCTGTATCCGGCTGCGCTGCGCGAGCGGCTGGATGTCGCGATCTATCTCGACATGGACGAGAGCCTGCGCCGCTTCTTCAAGATCCGGCGTGACGTCCAGCAGCGCGGCCACAGCCTCGACCGGGTCCTGTCCTCGATCAAGCGGCGCATGCCGGACTATGAGGCCTTCATCCGGCCGCAGCGCGAGCATGCCGATGTCGTCTTCTCCCTGCTGCCGGCCGACCCCGCCTCGCTGCAGGACATCGAGCAGGAAGGTCCGATTCCCCTGAAGCTCCGGGTCAGGATGCGCAGCGCCATCAGCCTGGACCGACTGGCGCGCCTGCTGATCGCATTGTGCGGCGCCCAGGTCGATGTCACCCAGGCAGCCGGCATGAATGCCATGGCCGAGCTGGTCATCGATGGCAGCGACGTCCAGGCGGAGGATATCCAGTTCACCGCCCAGCAGCTGGTGCCGCATCTGGAGGAGCTGCTGGCCCGCATTCCGGCCTGGCACCCGGGCATGACAGGCATCATGCAGCTGATCACCCTGCTGCAGCTGGCCGAGCTGACGCCGAAGCGCCGCTGAGGAGGTATCATGAAGATCCTGAACGCCGAGGCCCTGCGGGAGAAGCCGCGCGCCATCCTCTTCGATCTGGACGACACCCTCTACGAATATGGCCGGCCGCATGAGCGGGCGATGGAGGCGGTCCGGAACAAGGTCGGCAAGGCACTGAAGGTGCAGCCGGCCCAGTTCGACGACGCCTTCCGCCGGGCCCGGCATGAGACGAAGCGGATGCTGGGGGCGACCGCCAGCTCGCACAACCGCCTGCTCTACTTCCAGAGGATGATCGAGCTGCTGGGGCTGAACAGCCAGCCCGCCATCGCCCTTGACCTGGAACAGACCTACTGGCGCACCCTGATGACCAGCGCCCGGCTGTTTCACGGCGCGGAGGACCTCCTGATCGAGCTACGCGCCGCCGGCCTGCCGCTGGCCCTGGTGACCGACCTGACGGCGCAGATCCAGTTCCGCAAGCTCGTCTATTTCGGCATCGATCGCTATTTCGACACCGTCGTGACCTCGGAGGAGGCCGGGGTGGACAAGTCCGGCCTCAAACCCTTCGAGATCGCCGCCGCCAAGCTGGAGCTGGAGAGGGGCGACCGGGTCTGGTTCATCGGTGATGCCGAGTGCGACGTGGTGGCCAGCAAGCAGGTCCTGAATGCCGCCACGCTCCAGAAGCTGCATGACGGCGGCAGCGGCCGCGCGGCCCATGCGGGGGTGGATGGCACCTTTCATGCCTTTCCTGCCCTGCGGGACTGGGCCAGGGGCGTCGTGGGCCGGCCCTGAACGGGCCCGATGCCGCAGCAACAGGAAAAGACCTAAGTCATGAGCGAGTTCACCGTCTCCGGCCGTGAGGATCTGTATCGGCTGAAGACGATGCGGGGTCTGTCCCGCGTGGTCATCCGCACGGAGCGGCTGATCTACCGGAACCTGATGGCGCATGCGCTGAAGTACGGCCTCTGGGCCCTGCAGCCGGGAGGCCGGCTGCTGGTGCAGGACAACTCGCCCAATGTCTTCGATCTCTGGCCCCGCTTCGTTTCCTTCAAGCTGATCCGGCAATGGACCTACAAGCTGACCGCCGGTGAGGCCGATCCCCTGCGGCTCGATACCGACAAGGGAGAGATCGAACTGGTCCGCACCCGGCCGCCGACGCCCGCGGGATGGGGCGCGGGGGTGGTCTTCTCTGGCCAGGAGGCCGAGTTGCCCCGGCTGCACGCCTGCCTCGACGCCTTGCTGCGCCAGCCGGAACTGCGGCCGGAACAGGGGGGCGAGATCCTGGTCTGCGGCCCCTCGGGGGGCGAGGCCTGCCTCGAGGGTTACCCTCAGGTGGGCTATCTGGCTCACGACCTGCCGTCCGGCCCGCGGGTGATGATCTGCCGAAAGAAGAACGCGCTGATCCGCGCCCTGAAGGGGCCTCGCATTGCCATCCTGCACAGCCGGGTGCTGCTGGCGCCCGACACGCTGCGCCATGTGCCGGAGGAGTTCGAGATCATCACGCCCCGCGTCTTCACCCAGGGCGATGGGGCGCGGGAGGATTATCTCTCCCTCGGCGTGCACGATACCGGCCTCCCGGGCCATGTGCCGCGGCTGACGCCCTCCAGCCTGCGGCGGGTGCCGGCGGAACGCTATCTGGACCTCTATGCCCGCGGTCTGCCCTATGTCGATGGCGGGCTGTTCTGCGTCCGCAAGGACGTGCACGAGCGCTGCCCGCTGAACGAGGCCGTCGCCTGGGACGAGGCGGAGGATCTGGAATGGTGCCTGCGCGCCCTGGCGGCGGGCTTCCTGATCGACCTCGCACCGCAGGCCGAAGCCGTGTCCGCCGTGGCCAAGCTGCGCGCCTCCTCCCTGCCGCCCAGGCTGACGCGGTGGCTGCGGGGCGGAAAATTCGCGGTCCAGGCCGGCCGGCACAGGTTGCGTGACCGTGCCGAGCGCTGGCTGGGGCGGCGCTGATGCTGAAGAGTGCGGCGGCGCGGAAATCCGCGACCTTCTTCCTGCTGAAGGCCACCAACACTGCCCTGGCAACGCTCTGGAGCTTCCTGCTGACCTATAGCCTGGTGCGGCAGGTCGGTCTGCACGACTACGCTTTCTTCGCGACCGTCATCGCCTTCGCCTCGCTGGTTCTGCAGGCCGATCTGGGCATCTCGCTGCGGCTCTTCGGACGGATGCGACAGAATTTCCTGCATCCCGAGAGTTCCTCCCGGCAGGAGCTTGGCAGCGCCGTCGCCGCGGCGCTGTGGAGCTATTCAGCCGCCGCCATCCTGGCGACGCTGGCCTTCGGCGTGGCGCTCTGGACGGCGGATCTCGGGCTGGCGGCCTATCGGCCGATCTATCTGCTGCTCTTCGCCGGGTCGGTTCTGCCCCTGCCCTGGATGATCCTGCGCCTCGCCGCCAATGCCTTCGATGCCTATGTGCTGACCGAGGGCATCGATTTCCTGCGCCGCCTGGTGCTGGTGCTGCTGACCGCGGCGCTGGCCTTCGGCCTGCCGCTGACGGTCTATGCCATCTGCTTCGTGCTGCTCTGGCTTTCCGGCCTGGTGGCGCTCTTCCTGGTGGCGCGGCGGCGGCTCGGCTTCCTCAGCGGAGCGCGGATCGGCCAGGGCTTCCGCGTGCTGCGGGCGGATCTGCGCGGCATCACCGCCTCCGCCGTGCTCTCCCTGTCGGAGTTCCTGATCTATATCTATCCCTACTATGTCATCCCGCTGATCTACCGGGACGCGCTGGCTCTGGTCGTCTTCGACATGTTCTACAAGGTGACCCGATTCGGCGTCACCGCCTTCCTGACCGTGGCCGAGACCATGATGCCGCATCAGACGCAGGCCTATCACGCGCACGATGTGGCCAGGCTGATGCGCTGGATCCGGCTGTCCTTCGGGCTCAGTGCCCTGCCCTTCACCGTGGGCGCCGGGATCATCTATGTCCTGGGCGACAGGTTCTTCGGCACCCTGCTGGGCCACCCCGAAGTGGTGTCGGAAAGCACGCGCATCGCCATCTGCGTCATGCTCTTCCTGATGCTGGTGCAGACGGCGAGCGGTGCCGTCCTGGCCGCCATCGGCTGGCTCGCGCCCCTGGCGCGCCGCGCCGCGCTGTCCTTCCTGGGCATGCTGATCATGACCGCAGTCGCTGCCTGGCAGAACTGGCCCATCGACGGCTTCATCATCGGCTACGTCGCGGTCTACGGCTTCGAGGCCTTCGCCTATTTCACTCTGATGCTGCACATGGTGCTGCAGGCACGGCGGAAAGCCCGGATCACCGCGGCGGCCTCATGAACGGGAAGTCATGAAATGGCAATATTTCACGAAGACAAATCGTAAAAATCCTGTGATCTTCTCCAGGCGCGCGCATATCGGATAATTTTTGAGTATTATCCAACATATGCGCCGATGCCGGACACGTTCCGGTTGGCCGGTATGCCCCGTCCCGCTTTGCCTGCCCGAATGAAGGTCAGACCATGCTGTTCAACTCCGCAACCTTCATTCTCGGCTTCCTGCCGATCGTGCTGCTGGGCTTCTTCGTCCTGGCGGGAACGGGTCGGCAGCGCCTGGCCGGGGTCTGGCTCACGCTCGCCTCGCTGGTCTTCTACGGATGGTGGGACCCGCAATACGTGCCTCTCCTGCTGGGCAGCATGGTCGCGAACTATGTCCTGGGCGGCTATTTGCTGCGCAGGCCCTCGCGCCTCGTGCTGGTGCTGGGCATCGCCGCGAACCTGATCCTGCTGTGCTACTTCAAGTACATGGGCTTTCTGGTGGGCGCGGTCGACGATGCCTTCGGCCTGGGCTGGAGCGTGCCCAACATTGTCCTGCCCCTGGCCATCTCCTTCTTCACCTTCCAGCAAATCGCCTATCTGAGCGACGCGCATGACGGCGCCGTCGTCGAGCATGATTTTCTCAACTACTGCCTCTTCATCACCTTCTTCCCGCATCTGATTGCCGGCCCCATCACCCACCACCGGGAGATGCTGTCGCAGTTCAGCGACCCCCGGAACTTCCGGCCGCGCTTCGACAACATCTCGGTGGGCACCACGCTCTTTCTGCTCGGCCTGTTCAAGAAGGTGGTCTTCGCCGATCCGCTGGGCGCTGATGCCGGCCCCGTTTTCGCCGCCGCCGAGGCCGGCGCGGCGCTGTCGCTGCTCGATGCCTGGAGCGGCGCGCTGAGCTACACGTTGCAGATCTATTTCGACTTCTCGGGCTACACCGATATGGCGATCGGCCTCGGCCTGCTCTTCGGCATCAGCCTGCCGCCGAATTTCGACAGCCCCTACAAGGCCCGCAACGTCATCGAGTTCTGGTCGCGCTGGCATATGACGCTGACGCGCTTCCTGACGGCCTATGTCTACAACCCGATCGTCATGCGGGTGACGCGCGCCCGCGTCGCCGCCGGCAAGCCGTTGCCCCGCCGCGGCAAGATGACCTTCGGCACCTTCATCAGCCTGGTGGCCTATCCGACCATCCTGACCATGTTCATCTCGGGCGTCTGGCACGGGGCGGGGTGGCAGTTCGTGGCCTTCGGCCTGCTGCATGGCTTCTACCTGGTGGTGGCGCATGCCTGGCGGGCGCTGAAGGTGCGCTGGGGCTGGAAGCTCGATAGCGACAGGTGGCTGCACCGCGGGGTGGCCGTCCTGCTGACCTTCCTCTGCGTCAATGTCGCCATGGTCTTCTTCCGCGCACCCAGCCTGACCGGGGCGCTCACCATGCTGGCCGGGATGGCCGGGCTGAACGGCGTGGTGGTGCCGCCGGTGATGGCCGGCCTTCCGGTGGTCTCCGGCCTGGTCGGCTTCCTCGGGTTGACCGTCGATGCCGTACCTTTCTTCAATCTGACCGATGCGGCCCTGATCGGCCTGCTCCTGGCCTTCGTCTGGACCCTGCCGAACACCCAGCAATGGATGCGGCACTATCGCACTGCGCTTGGCTGGCGCCCGCGCCAGAGCTGGCTGGAGCCCTTCCTGCCGGGCGCAACCTGGCGCCCGACGCCGGCCCTCGGCGTGGTGATCGGCCTGCTCGGCTTCTTCGCCCTGGCCCGCGCCTTCTCGGCCGCGCCGACCGAATTCCTCTACTTCCAGTTCTGAGAACGGGATCATGGATCAACTCGCCTGGCTGCCGCTCCATGCGGATCTTTCCGCCGCGATCGGCGAGGCCCGACGCCTGACCGAGCCCAGGGCCAGGCTGGCCGCGGCCATCCGGCTTTCCGGCTATCGCCGCGACTTCACCCTGACCGGGCGGATCGACCGCCTGGCTGCGGAAGGCTTGGCCGACCCGGCCGCGCCGGGCCAGCAGAGTCCGGCCCTGACGCCGCTGCGTCTCGCCATTCTGGCCTCCCACACCGTGGACCACCTCGTCCCCTCGATCCGGGTCTCCGGCCTGGGCCGCCGCCTGGCGCTCTCGGTGCATGTCGCGCCCTATGGCCTGTATCGCCAGGCCCTGCTGGGCGAGGATCCGGACCTTGCGGCCTTCGCGCCGCAACTGATCCTGCTGGCCCTTGATGCCCGGGACGCGCCCATCGACCTGCCCCTGGAAGCCGCCGAGGCCGAGGTCGTGGCCGCCGTCACCGCCCGGGTGGAGGAGCTGCGCCTGCTCTGGCGCCGGGCGCGCGAGCGTTACGGGGCGCAGGTGGTGCAACAGACCCTGGTGCCGGCCGACCCGCCGATCTTCGGTTCCTTCGAGGCGCTGGTGCCGGCGGCGCCTTATGCCGTGACCGAGCGGCTGAACACCGCCATCCGCGCTGCGGCGCGGGAGGATGGCGTGCTGTTGCTCGACCTCGCCTGGATGGCGGCGCGACAGGGCCAGGCGGCGGGGCTCGCCGATCCGGTGCGCTGGCACCAGGCGAAGCAACTGGTCAGCCCGATCCTGGCGCCGCTCTACGGCGACCTGCTGGCCCGTGTGGCCATGGCCGTGGCCGGCCTGTCGCGGAAGTGCCTGGTGCTCGATCTCGACAACACGATCTGGGGCGGCGTGATCGGCGATGACGGGCTGGACGGCATCAAGCTCGGCCAGGGCAATGCGACCGGCGAGGCCTTCCTGGCCTTCCAGCGCTATGCCGCGGCGCTCGGCCGGCGCGGCGTCATCCTGGCGGTCTGCAGCAAGAACACCCAGGAGGTGGCCGAGGAAGCCTTCGCCAGGCACCCCGAGATGGTGCTGAAGCGCGGTGACATCGCCTGCTTCATGGCCAATTGGAACGACAAGGCGGGAAATCTCCGGCAGATCGCCAGGACGCTGAACATCGGCCTCGACAGCCTGGTCTTCGTTGATGACAACCCGGCCGAGCGCGAGATCGTCCGCCGCGAACTGCCCGAGGTGGCGGTGCCCGAACTGCCTGAGGATGTGGCGAACTACCCCGAGACGGTCGCTGCCGGCGGCTATTTCGAGGCCGCCACCTTCACCGCCGACGATGCGGCGCGTAACCGCAGCTACGTGCTGAACGCCGAGCGCAAGGCGGCGCTGGACCAGGCGACGGATCTGGAAGGCTATCTGCGCAGTCTGGCCATGACCATGACGGTCAAGGAAGTGGGTGCCGGCGAACTGCCGCGCGTCACGCAGCTGATCAACAAGACCAACCAGTTCAACCTGACCACCCGCCGTTACACCGAGGTCGAGACGGAACGCTTCTCCACCGATCCGGAGACGGTGATGCTGTCGCTGCGGTTGCGCGATCGCTTCGGCGACAACGGGCTGATCAGCGTGGTGATCGCCCGCCCCGACGCCGCCCTGGCGGCCAATGAGCTGTTGATCGACACCTGGCTGATGAGTTGCCGCGTGCTCGGCCGCCAGGTCGAACAGGCGACGCTGGATGTCCTGGCCCGTGCCGCAGCCCGCAAGGGGGCCACGGCGCTGATCGGCGAGTACCGCCCGACCGCGCGCAACGGGATGGTGGCCGAGCATTATGCCCGCCTGGGCTTCGCCCCCCTTCCCGCGCCCGCCGGCGCCGCGCCGGGCGCGCCCGGCGGGCGCGACGGGCGGTGGG
>NZ_JBSXMU010000029.1:0-38114 GCF_054073225.1 Teichococcus aerofrigidensis | reverse complement strand
GAGCGGGGCCGCCGCCGCCTTCGGGCCGAACAGGATTGGGCGGCGGCGCTCGCCGGGCGCGGCGTGGCGCTGGACCTCTTCCGCACGGGCGGGATCTACGGCCCCGGTCGCAGCGCCCTCGACGAGCTGCGCGCCGGCCGGGCGCGGCGGGTGGACGCGCCGCGGCACCGCTTCTCCCGCATCCACCGCGACGACATCGCCGCCGCCGTCCTCGCCGCCGCCCTCCGCCCGGCCGCCCCGGAGATGCCGCGCGTGCTGCATCTGGCCGACGACCTGCCCTCCACCGGCGCCGAGGTCATGGAGGAGGGCGCCCGGCTGCTCGGCCTGCCGCCGCCGCCCCTGGTGCCGCTGGAGCAGGCGCTGGCCGCCATGTCGCCGATGGGCCGCAGCTTCTGGGCGGAGAACCGGCGCGTCGCCAGCGGTGCCACCCAGGCGATGCTCGGCCTGCGCTGGCGCCACCCGACCTATCGCGAGGGGCTGGCGGCGATCCTGGCCGCGGAGAGGGGCGCGGCGGGGAACGAGGGCGGCGGCTGAGGCGGTCCCGGGCCGCGCGCAAAGCGCGTGCAAAGCGCCGGCCCCTGCCTTATTCCGCCGCGATGGACACGCGGCAGACCTTGTTGGCGCATTGCGCCGGCCATCTCGACACCCTGCGCGCCGAGGGGCGCTACCGGGACTTCGCTCCGCTGGAGAAGATCGCCGGCCGCTTCCCGGTCTATCGCTGGCACAGGGCGGGCGGCGCGCGGGAGATCACCGTCTGGTCCGCCAACGACTATCTCGGCATGGGCACGCATCCGGCGGTGCTGGCGGCGGCGGCCGGGGCGATGGCGCGGATGGGCGTCGGCGCCGGCGGCACGCGCAACATCTCCGGCACCTCGCCGCTGCATGCCGAACTGGAGGCGCTGCTCGCCGCCTGGAACGGCAAGGCGGCCGGGCTGATCTTCGGCAGCGGCTACACCGCCAACCAGGCCGCCCTCTCGGCCCTGCTCGCCGCCCTGCCGGGGATGGAGGTCTTCTCGGACGCGATGAACCATGCCTCGATGATCGACGGCATGCGGCGCAGCCCGGCGCGGCGCCACATCTGGCGCCACAACGACCTCGGCCATCTGGAGAGCCTGCTCGCCGCCGCCGACCCGGCGGCGCCCAAGGTCATCGCCTTCGAGAGCGTCTATTCGATGGAAGGCGACGTCGCCCCGCTGCATGCCATCTGCGACCTGGCGGAGCGCTACGGCGCGCTCACCTATCTCGACGAGGTGCATGCCGTCGGCCTCTATGGCCCGACCGGGGCCGGCATCGCCGAACGCGACGGCGCCGCGTCGCGGATCGACATCATCCAGGGCACGCTGGCCAAGGGCATCGGCGTGGTCGGCGGCTATGTCACCGGCGAGGCCAGTCTGGTGGACTATATCCGCTCCACCGCCGGCGGGCTGATCTTCACCACCTCCATGCCGCGGGCGACGGCGGCGGCGGCGATCGCCAGCATCCGCCACATCCAGGGCGATGCCGCGCTCCGCCGCCGGCTGGCCGAGCGCGCCGTGGCGTTGAAGGCGGCGCTGGACGCGGCCGGGCTGCCGCGGCTCGACAGCGCCAGCCATATCGTGCCGGTCCCGGTGCCCGGCGCCGGGCGCTGCCGCGCCGTGGCGCGCCGGCTGCTGGAGGAATTCGGCCTCTACGTCACGCCGATCAACTATCCCACCGTGCCACGCGGCACCGAGCGGCTGCGCCTCTGCGCCACGCCGCATCATGACGACGCGATGATCGCGGCCCTGGTGCGGGCGCTGGGCGCCGTGCTGCCGGCGGCCCAGGCGGCCTGAGCGTCAGTAGAGCCGGCGCAGGCGCAGGCTCTCGGCGCCCCGCGCCAGCAGCTGCAACTCGCTCCCCGCGAAGCGCCACTGCGTGGCCCCGTCGCGCGCCGCCTGGAAGGCCCGGCTGATCTCCTCCACCGCCGGACGGCAGGCCATCAGCGTGCCGATGCCCTGGTGGCCGTCGCGCCGGATGCCGCCATCGGGCGCGAGCCGCAGCCCGCCGGCATAGCGGTTGCAGCCGTCGAAGCCGGCGATGTGACCCTTCTCGTCGATCTCCAGCGTGGGCGGCTGCTCCGCCGCGACCGGCCGGCCGGCGATCCGCGTCACCACCCAGCGGGTGTCCTCCAGCCGCCCGGGCGGCAACTCGCCGCCGCCGCAGCCTTCCAGCCGTTCCCCGTCGATCTCCAGCACGGCCCGTTCGGCGAAGCGGGCGCCGCTCATGCTGTCCTCACAGGGGCCGGGCCGCAGCGTGAGGGCGAGGCCGGCGGCCTCGTAGCGGCGGCCCTCCGGCAGGTTCTCGGCGGCGGGCGCGGGGGCGGTGCGGTCGGGCAGGCCGGGGCGGCTCAGGCGCATCTGCCCCGCGCCGATGCGCAGGCTCCAGAACGGCTCGTTGCCGCTGGCGCGGACGGGCTCCGCGTTGGCCGGCATGGCCGGGCCCGAAGCGGGGGCCGGAGCGGCGCAGGCGGCCAGGGGGAGAAGCAACGGGAGAAGCAAGGGGAGAAGCGGGAGGCGCGGGCGGTCTCGCATGGCGCGACCCTGCCCCCGGTGCGGACCGCGGGCAAGCCCGGCCCGCGCGCCCCGATCCCTCAGACTCCGTAGCCCGCGAGGCGCGGCAGCCAGAGGGCGATGTCGGGGAAGGCGATGATCAGCCCGGTGCCGAAGGCCAGCATCAGCATGTAGGGGATGATGGAGCGATTGACCTCGGCCAGCGGCGCGCCGGTGATCGCCTTGATGACGACGAGGTTCATCGCCACGGGCGGCGAGATCAGCGCCATCTCCAGGCTCAGTGTCAGCAGGATGCCGTACCAGACCTTGTCGATGTCGAGCTGCGCCAGCAGCGGCAGGATCGCCGGCATGGTCAGCAGGATGATCGAGAAGCTCTCCAGCACCAGGCCGAGCAGAAAGAGCAGCACCATCATGGCGACCAGGAAGCCGGTGCGCGACAGGCCCCATTCGGTGACCAGCATGGTGAGCTCCTGCGGCACGCGCAGCTTGGTCAGCATGTAACCGTAGATGGCGGCGCCGGCGATGATCATCAGCAGCATGGCGCTGGTGCGCGTCGCCTCCTGCACGCCGTCCAGCAGGTCGCGCCAGGTCAGGCTGCGATAGATCAGCGCCGCGATCAGGATGGCGTAGAGCGAGCCGGTGCCGGCCGCCTCGGTGGCGGTGAAGACGCCCATGTAGATGCCGCCCAGCACGAAGAGCGGCAGCGACAGGCTCCATCCGGCGCGGGCGAGGGAGAAGCTCTCCGGCGAGGTGCCGCCGATTTCGGCCTCGGGCGGCGCCACCGCCTTTCCTTCGGTGAGGAAGCAGTAGAGCGCGAAGAACGATGCCATCATCACGCCGGGAACGACGCCGGCCAGGAACAGCGCGCCGACGCTCGTCTCGGTGACATAGGCGTAGAGCACCATGGGCGCCGAGGGCGGGATCAGGATGCCGAGCGTGCCGCCGCCCGCCACCACGCCGAAGGCGCCGCGCCGGCTCATGCCGTAGCGCAGCATCTGCGGGATGGCGATCTTGCCCACGGTGAGCGCGGTGGCGACGGAGGAGCCGGAGATGGCCGCGAAGATGGTGCAGGCCGCGACCGTCGCGATGCCGACGCCGCCGCGCACGCCGCGCAGCAGGCGGAAGGCGGCGGCGTAGAGGTCATCCACCACCCGGCCGCGCACCATGACATGCGCCATCAGCATGAAGAGCGGAATGGCGACCAGCAGATAGCCGTCGAGCTGGCCCATCACCAGCTCGCCCAGGGCCGGCACGCCGCCCTCGACCCAAAGCAGCACGCCAAGCGGCAGCAGGAACAGCGCCACGAACATCGGGACGCCGAGGTAGAGCAGCACGAAGAGCGCCGCGAGCAGGGCCAGGAAGGTCATCGGTGCGTCGTCTTCCGCGCTGGTGTCACTCGCCGCGCGCGAGGGTGTCGCGCGGCAGCTCGTCATGGCCGTCGGGGAGGTATTCGGGCTCCCGGCCGAGCAGCAGCAGGGCGCATTGCACCAGCGACACCAGCAGCAGCAACGCCGCGCCGGCCGGCAGCAGCGCCTGCACCCACCACACCGGCACGCCATCGATCTCGGTCATGATGCCGATCATGCGGCTGAAGGCGACCATCTCCAGCCCGGACTGCAACAGGATGCCGGCGACCAGCGCGACCGAGGCCGTGCTGACGACCTGCGCCCCGCGCGCCCAGCGTCCGCGCAGCCGCCCGGTCAGCACATCGACGCCGATATGCTCGAAGCGGCGCTGCGCCTCGGGCGCCGCCAGCAGCACCAGCGCCACCACCAGCCAGCCGGCGGTCTTGTCGATCCAGGGCTGCGGCTGGCCGAAGACATAGCGCGCCACCACCGACCAGGTGACCAGCACCAGGCAGCAGAGGGTGGCGCAGCCGCCCAGGGCGGCGCCCAGGCGCGAGAGCAGGCGGGCGAAGCCTTCGATCGCTCCCGCCGCGCCGCCCCCCGCCCTGCCCGTGGGGTCGTTCGGCGGCCGGTTCACAGCGCGCGCAGCAGGTCGATGGCGCGCTGGCCGTTCTCCGGCGCCAGCTTCAGGAAGGCGTCGATCACCGGCTTCTGCATGGCGGCGCTCCAGGCGGCGCGCTCCGCCTCGCCCTGCATGTGCAGCGTCATGCCGCGCTCGCGCAGCTCCTGCACCGCCTTGGTGGCAACCTCCTCGGTCAGCGGGATCTGCGCCTGCTCGGCCTCGCCAGCCGCCGCCTCGATGATGGCGCGGTGCTCGGGCCTCAGCCCGTCGAACCAGCGCGGGTTCACGTAGACATGGGTGAAGACGCAGAACCACGGCGTCACGGTGCCGAACTTCTGGAACTCGTAGAAGCGGCGCGAGACGGCGGCGGAGACGTCGGTGAGCCCGGCATCCAGCACGCCGGACTGCAGGGCCTGCGGCACCTCCGGCCCCGGCATGGAGGAGGGCGCGGCGCCCACGGCGGTCAGGGCATGGTCGGTCAGCGCGTTGAGGCCGCGGATCTTCAGCCCCTTGAAGTCCTGCGGGGTGACGATCGGCTTGGCATTGCTGGTGAAGATCGCCTGGCGGGTGGTGTAGAGCCACATCAGGTTGCGCACCGCGCGCTTCTGCAGCAGCCCCTCCAGGAACCTCGCCGCCTCCGAGCCGGGAAAGGCCTTGATCTTCTCCAGATCGGTGAAGAGATAGGGCAGGGTGGGCGCGTTCATCTCCGGGAGCGTGTTGCCCCACTGGAAGTTCACCGCCGCCGCCGCCTCGAAGGCGCCGCGCGCGACGCCCGGGAAGTTCTCGCCCGCCTTGGCGAGCTGCTCGGCCGGGAAGACCTGCACATCGATCGCGCCCCGGCTCCGCTCCTTCACCCGCTCGGCGAAGCTCGCGATGATGCGGGCGTTCTGATGGCTCGGCGGATACTGGTGCGAGAGCCGCATGGTGACCGCGGCGCCCTGGGCACGCGCCAGGCGGGGCTGGGCCAAGGGCAGAGCCAGGCCGGAGGCGGCCAGAAGCAGGTTGCGGCGTTGCATGGGCGTTTCCCCGTTCCCGGTTGCTTCGGCACCGGCTGCTGCCGGGCGCGGCTGCTCTTTGCTGCCGGACCGTCCGGGGGTCAACAGCTTCCGGCAAGCGGATGCCGCTACCCTGGCATGTTTGTTTCAAATCCCCCGTCCACGACGCAACTTGCGGCAGCGGGGCGCGTCACGGAGGTGAACGCGCGACGCACGGCAAAAACCCCGCCGGGGCTGGGCGGGGCGATGTCGAGAAAAGATGGAGGTCCGGATGGTGGGCGCGACAGGGATTGAACCTGTGACCTTCCCCGTGTCAGGGGGACGCTCTCCCGCTGAGCTACGCGCCCATCCGGTCGGGGCGGGTCTTTATCCCGGCGGCGCGGGCGGGGCAAGGGGGATCCTGCGCGACGGCGGCGAATCATCGAGCCCCCAACCCCCAACCCAAGGTCGGCCGCATGGCGACTCGTGACAGCGCCTTCCGGCTATGGCTTGATCCTGCCGGATCATGGACCTGCCTCTGCCGATAGTCGCTGACGAAAGTCCCGGCGACGCCTACCACCTCTCGCGCCCTCCGAGGCAGCGCGTGCCGCTGGTCGTTGCCTCGCCCCATTCCGGGCGCGACTACCCCGCCGCCTTCCTGGCCGAATCGAGGCTGGATGCCCTGTCGGTCCGGCGCTCGGAGGACAGTTTCGTCGACGAGCTTTTCGCCGCCGCGCCGGCGCAGGGCATTCCGCTGCTGGCCGCCACCTTTCCCCGCGTCTACTGCGACGCCAACCGCGAGCCCTGGGAGCTTGACCCCTCCATGTTCGACGGGCCGCTGCCGGCCTGGGTGAACAGCGCCAGCCCCCGGGTCGGCGCGGGCCTCGGCACCATCGCGCGCATCGTCGCCAGTGGCGAGCCGGTCTACCGCCGGCGGCTGCCCTTCCGCGAGGCGGAGGAGCGGATACGGCGCTGCTGGCAGCCCTATCACGCCGCGCTTGGCCAGCTGATCGCCGAGACCAAGGAGGCCTTCGGGGCCTGCCTGGTGCTGGACTGCCATTCCATGCCGGCGCATCCGGGGCAGACCCACAGCCCGCCGGACATGGTGCTGGGCGACGCGCATGGCACGGCCTGCGCGCCGCGCGCGGTGCGGCGGGTGGAGGAGCAGCTCTGGTCGATGGGCTATCGCGTGCGGCGCAACGATCCCTATGCGGGTGGCTACGTCACCCGCCATTACGGGCGCCCGCGCGAGGCGGTGCATGTGCTGCAGATCGAGATCGCCCGTGCGCTCTACATGGACGAGACGGCGATCGAGCGCCTGCCCGGCATGACCCGGCTGCAACAGGACCTGACCACCCTGCTGGCCACGCTGGCCGAAATGGACTGGAGCGTGCTGCGCCGCTGAGCCTCCTGGCGGAAGCGCGGGCAAAAAAAAAGGCGGTGCCGAAGCACCGCCGAGTTTAGGGAGGAAACGTCCAAGAAAGACAACAACACAGCGAACTGTGCTGCTGCGAGATGGAAGATAGGCCGGAGATCATTCGCACGCAAGTGATTTTTCGCGGTGCAACACGAAAAATGCCTGTCTGCTGAGCGGGCCCCCATGCAATTTCTGCATGGCGACCGGATCCTGCCGCTTCCACAGGCAGAAAACCCCGCGCGAGGCGGGGTTTCCGGCGGTTCAGGTCTCAATGGTCACGCTTGCGTGTCAGCCGGCGAGGGCGTCCTCGCCATCGATCACGGCGGCCACGCCGTGCACCACGGCGGCGATGCGGATCGCGGCCTGCACCGCCTCGCGCCCCAGCCCGCCATGCAGCACCACCTTCTCATGGCTCTCCATGCACATGCCGCAGCCGTTCACGGCCGAGACCGCCAGCGACCACAGCTCGAAATCCACCTTCTCCACCCCGGGCTTGCCGATGACGTTCATCCGCAGCTTGGCCGGCATGGTGCCGTACTCACCGCCGACCAGATGCACGAAACGGTAGTAGACATTGTTCATGCCCATGATCGCCGCCGCCGCCTTGGCTGCCGTCAGCGCCTCGGGCGAGAGCCGGGGGCCGAACTCGGCCAGGATGGCGCGCGTCACCTCGGGGTTGCGGCTGGCGAGGGCGCTGGCCACGAAGGTGCCCGCCCGTTGCTGCTCGGTCAGCGCCGGCTCGGTGGCCAGGCTGCCCAGGTTGAGCTTGAGGTCGCGGGCATAGTCGGGCAGGCGGGCGCGCAGGGCTTCGAGAGACATGCGAAGGGCTCCTCCGGTCTGGTGGTGGCGGATGAAGAGGCGGGAGAGGGCGGGGGAGATCCCGCGGGATGCTCCGAGGGGAATGCCCCGGAATGGCAGCCGGCCGGAGGGCGGGCGCCGGGAGAGGAGGGGGCGCGGGCCGCCTGGCCCGCGCCGGTTCCACGCCGGATCAGGCGGCCTTGAACAGCTCCTGCGGCTTCAGCGTGTCGCCACCCTTGTTCCAGTTGCAGGGGCAGAGCTCGTCGGTCTGCAGGGCGTCCAGCACGCGGATCACCTCCTGCGGATTGCGGCCGACGTTCAGCCCGTTCACCGAGGCCCACTGGATGGTGCCCTCGGGGTCGACGATGAAGGTCGCGCGCAGCGCCACGCCCTCGGCCTTGTCCAGGATGCCGAGCGCGGAGGCGAGCTCGCGCCGGGTATCGGCCAGCATCGGGATCGGCAGGTCGCGGATGTCGTTGTTGTGCACGCGCCAGTTCAGGTGCACGAACTCGCTGTCGGTCGAGGCGCCGTAGAGCACGGCGTCACGATCGGCGAACTCCTCGTTCAGCTTGCCGAAGGCGGCGATCTCGGTCGGGCAGATGAAGGTGAAGTCCTTCGGCCAGAAGAAGATCACCTTCCACTTGCCGGCATCGGACTCGTTGGAAATCTGGGTGAAGGACTTGCCCGGGCCCTCGAGCCCTTCGGGGCCGCCCTTCACGGCGGTCAGGTTGAAGGCGGGAAGCTTGTCACCGACGGTCAGCATGCGTGATGGATCCCCATGATGTGCGATTTCGGCGGAAGGCGCCCTTGGCGGGCGCCATTCCGCGCTGCACAACCTTTATGGATGCTGCAATGCACACATGCCAATGAATAGTTTTCGAAGGAATGATCGCCTGAATCGATGACGCCGCTGCCCAGCCCCCAACAGCTTCGCTATCTGGTCTCGCTCGCCGACCTCGGTCATTTCGGCCGCGCCGCGGCCGCCTGCGCGGTCACGCAATCCACCCTCTCGGCCGGCATCATCGCGCTCGAGCGGCATCTCGACGCCGCCGTCCTGGAGCGCGGCCCGGGAAAGCGCCCGGTCTTCACTCCCCTGGGCCTGGAGCTGGTGGCGCGCGCGCGGGTCGCACTGGCCGCCCTGGCGGCGGTGGCGGAGACGGCGGCGGCGGCGCGCGACCCGCTCTCCGGCCCGCTCCGCCTCGGTGTCATCCCGACCATCGGCCCTTTCCTGCTGCCGCATCTGATGCCGGCCCTGCGGCAGGGCTTCCCCCGGCTGCAGCTCTGGCTGCGCGAGGGCCTGACCCAGGATCTGGCGGAGGAGCTGCTCGCCGGCCGGCTCGACCTGCTGCTGCTCGCCCTGCCGGTGGCGCTGCCGGAAGTCGAGACCCTGCGTATCGCCGAGGACCCCTTCGTCGTCGCCCTGCCGGCCGGGCACCGGCTGGCGGAGCAGGCGGCGGTCTCGATGGAAGCGCTGGGCGGCGAGCGGCTGCTGCTGCTGGAGGACGGGCATTGCCTGCGCGACCATGCCCTCGCCGCCTGCGGCCTGCCCGGCGCCGGCGGCGAGGGGTTCGCCGCCACCAGCCTGCATACCCTGGTGCAGATGGTTTCCGGCGGGCTTGGCGTGACGCTGCTGCCGCGCCTGGCCGTGGCGGGCGGGGTGCTGAACGGTGCCAGCCTGGTGCTGAGGCCGCTGGAAGTGCCGCAGGGGCGGGGGCTGGGCCTTGCCTGGCGCGCACGCTCGCCCCGTGCCGCGGAGTTCCGCGGGCTGGCCCCGGCGGTGGCCGCGGCCATCGCGGCGGCGGGTCCGGGGAAGGCCCCAAGGGAGGTCCCGGAGGCCGGCCTTTCGGTTGACAAGCTGGCCACCGCCCCCTAAACGCGCCCGCTCGAAGGGGTTCAGCCAATGAAGATCCGTAACAGCCTGAAGAGCGCCAAGACGCGCGACAAGAACTGCGTGATGGTTCGCCGTCGTGGCCGTCTCTATGTGCTCAACAAGAAGAACCCCCGGATGAAGGCCCGCCAGGGCTGACCTCCGGGCGCCGCCGGGTGCTCCCGGTCGGCGATCCGCTTCCTGTCTGAAAACGCCGCCGCGGCCCGCCCGCGGCGGCGTTTCTGCGTGCTCTTGCCGGCGGGCGTGGCGCACCCCATCCTCGGCGGCAAAGCTCGTGGAGGATGCCGCATGATCGCCTTGCCGGAACCGGATGCCGCCGTGCTGGCCCGGCGCGACCGCATCCTGGCCGATCTGCGCGACCTGCTGCCCGACCCCGGCCCGGCGCGCCCCGGCGGGCAGGCGGTGATCGGCGACCCCGAGCGGCTCCGCGCCTATGAGACGGACGGCCTCTCGGCCTACCGCCAGCCGCCGCTGGCCGTGGTGCTGCCGACCACGACCGAGGAGGTCGCCGCCGTGCTGCGCTACTGCCACCGCAACGGCATCCGCGTGGTGCCGCGCGGCGCCGGGACCAGCCTCTCCGGCGGCGCGCTGCCGCTGGCCGATGCGGTGGTGATCGGCCTGATGCGGATGAACCGCATCCTCGAGGTGGACTATGCCGACCGGCTGGCCGTGGTGCAGGCCGGCGTCACCAATATCGGCATCACCCAGGCCGTCGCCGCCGAGGGCTTCTTCTACGCGCCCGACCCCTCCAGCCAGCTCGCCTGCATGATCGGCGGCAACGTCATGATGAACTCGGGCGGCGCGCATTGCCTGAAGTACGGCGTCACCGCGGGCAACCTGCTGGGCGTGAAGTTCGTCACCATCGAGGGCGAGGTGATCGAGATCGGCGGCGCGCATCTCGATGCGGCCGGCTACGACTGGCTCGGCCTGATCACCGGCAGCGAGGGCCAGCTCGGCCTGGTCACCGAGGTCACGGTGCGCATCCTGCGCGCGGCCGAGGGCGCGCGCGCCATGCTGGCCGCCTTCCGCAGCAACGAGGTGGCCGGCCAGGTGGTGGATGCCATCATCGGCAGCGGCATCATCCCGGTGGCGCTGGAGTTCATGGACCGCCCGGCGATCCATGCCTGCGAGGCCTTCGCCCAGGCCGGCTATCCGCTGGATGCCGAGGCGATGCTGATCATCGAGGTCGAGGGCAATACCGAGGAGCAGGACGCGCTGCTCGCGCGGCTGAAGGCGATCTGCGGCCGCTTCGACCCGATCTCGCTCCGCGTGGCCGAGACGGCGGAGGAATCCCTCGCCATCTGGAAGGGCCGCAAGGGGGCGTTCGGCGCCGTCGGCCGCATCAGCCCGGACTATCTCTGCATGGACGGCACCATCCCGGTGGGCGAGCTGCCGCGGGTGCTGCGGCGGATGCAGGAGATGTCCGACGCCTATGGCCTGAAGGTCGCCAACATCTTCCATGCCGGGGACGGCAACCTGCATCCGTTGATCATGTTCGACGCCAACGATCCGGAGAGCTTCCGCAAGGCCGAGACCTTCGGCGCCGATATCCTGAAGCTCTGCGTCGAGGTCGGCGGCTGCCTGACCGGGGAGCATGGTGTCGGCGTCGAGAAGCGGGACCTGATGACGGTGCAGTTCAACCCGGCCGAGCTGGCGCAGCAGCGGCGCATCAAGAGCGCCTTCGACCCGCAATGGCTGCTGAACCCGGCCAAGGTCTTCCCGCTAGAGGGCAATCCGCTGGTCCACCCGCCGGCGACCGCCGCGGCATGAGCGACCTCCTGGCGCCGCAGACCGAGGAGGCGCTGCTCGGCGTGGTGCGCCGCGCCGCCGCCGCCGGCGAGCCGCTGGCCATCGAGGGGCTGGGCGGCAAGCGAGCGATGCTGCGCCCGGTGCAGGCGGCGCGCACCCTCTCCACCCGGGCGCTGACCGGCATCACCCTCTACCGGCCGGAGGAGCTGGTGCTCTCGGCCCGCGCCGGCACGCCGTTGCCGGAGATCGAGGCGGCGCTGGACGCGCGGCGGCAGATGATCACCGCCGAGCCACCCGATTTCTCGGCGCTCTTCGGCCATGACCAGCCTTCGACACTGGGCGGCATGGTGGCGGCCAATCTCTCGGGGCCGCGCCGCATCGGGCCGGCCGGGGCGCTGCGCGACCAGGTCCTGGGCGTGCGCGCCGTCACCGGCCATGCCGAGCTGATCCGCTCTGGCGGGCGGGTCCACAAGAACGTCACCGGGCTCGATCTCTGCAAGCTGCTGGCGGGCAGCCACGGCACGCTCGGCGTGCTGACCGAGATCACGCTGAAGCTGCTGCCGCGCCCCGAGGCCAGCCTGACGGTCGCCGTGCGCGTGCCCGATCTGCGGCACGGTGTCGCGGCGCTCTCCGCCGGGCTCGGCAGCCCCTATGGCGTCAGCGGCGCCGCGCTCCTGCCGGAAGGCTATCCGCCGCTCGGGCTGGATGGGGCGGTGGCGCTGCTGCGGCTGGAGGATTTCGCCGAGTTCCTGGCGCATCGCTCGGCCGGCCTCCGCGCGGCGCTGGCCGGACATGGCGAGACCGGGCTGCTGGAGGGCGAGGCCAGCCTGGCCCTGTGGCGCGCCGTGCGCGATGCGGCGGCGCTCGGCGCCCTGCCGGGCGAGGCCATCTGGCGCCTCTCCCTGCGGCCCTCGGCGGCGCCGGCGGCGGCGCGGGCCCTGCGCGAGGCCTTCGGCGCGCGGCTGCTGCTCGACTGGGGCGGCGGGCTGGTCTGGGTCGCCGGGCCGGCCAGCGATGCGGCGCATCGCGCGGTGATGACGGCGGCCCGGGCGTCGCGCGGCACCTTCACGCTGTTCCGCGCGCCCGATGCCCTGCGGGCCGCCGTGCCGGTGTTGCCGGAGGAGCCGCCGCCGCTGGCCGCCATCGGCGCGCGGGTCAAGGCGGCGATGGACCCCTCGGGCATCCTCAATCCCGGCCGGATGCGCGGCTGAGCGGGGAGGGGGGAGGGCCATGCGGACCCGGATCGGAATTCTCGGCGCCGGACCCGCCGGCCTCTTCCTCGCCCTGCTGCTGCGGCGTGCCGGCATCGACAGCGTCGTGCTCGAAAGCCGCGACCGCGCCGCCGTCGAGGGCACCATCCGCGCCGGGGTGCTGGAGCACTGGGTGACGGAGCTGATGCGCGAGCTCGGCCTCGGCGAACGGCTGGACCGGGAGGGGCATGTGCATGACGGCATCACCCTGCAATCGCACCGCCGGCGCTTCCATCTCGACATCGCCGGGCTCACGGACGGCCGGCACGTCACCGTCTATCCGCAGCACGAGGTGTTGCGCGACCTGATCGGCGCGCTGCTGGCGCGCGGCGGCGAGATCCGCTTCGGCATCTCCGGCGCGCGGCTGCACGGGATCGACGGCGAGAGCCCCTTCATCACCTACCGCGAGGCCGGGGCGGAGCGGGAGAGCCGCCTCGACTGCGAGTTCATCGTCGGCGCCGACGGCTATCACGGCCCCTCGCGTCAGGCGATTCCCGCCAGCCTGCGGCAGGAGGCGCACCGCCTCTACCCCTTCGCCTGGCTCGGCATCCTGGTGCATGCGCGCCAGTCCTGGCCGGAACTGATCTATGCCAGCCAGGGCGAGGGCTTCGCCCTGCTCTCGACGCGGACGCCGGAGATCCAGCGCCTCTACCTGCAATGCGATCCCGCCGAGGATCTGACGCAATGGCCGGAGGCGCGCATCTGGGACCAGTTGCGCGCGCGCCTGGCGACGGATGACGGCTGGACGCTCGACGAGGGCGAGATCTTCCAGAAGGGCATCATCCCGCTGCGCAGCTTCGTCTGCGCCCCGATGCAGCACGGCCGACTGTTCCTTGCCGGCGACGCCGCGCATATCGTGCCGCCGACCGGCGCCAAGGGGCTGAACCTCGCCGTCGCCGATGCGCTGGTCCTGTCGCGCGCCTTCGAGGCCGAGGCCCGCGCGGGCGACAGCGGACGGTTGCAGCGCTACAGCGAGACCTGCCTGCGCCGCGTGTGGAAGGCGCAACGCTTCTCCTGGTTCATGACGCGTCTGCTGCACCGCGATCCGGCGGAGACGCTGTTCGACGCGCAGGTGCGCGAGGCCGAGCTGGCGCTGATCCGCGACACCCGCGCCGCGGCGGTGTCGCTGGCCGAGAACTATGTCGGCCTGCCCTTCGATGCGGAGGCGTGACCGATACGGAATCGTCACATCCGAAGGAGCGCCGACTTCGAAAGATTCGTGATCTCACGCGACGAAACTGACCGGCGCCTCGGTTGTTCCTGACGCGGGAACCACAGAGGAGACAGTCAGATGGTCGCGATTCTCGGCACTGAGGGGAATGACAACCTCGTCTCGCCCGAATCCGTCTCGAATGACAGCATCAACGGCTTGGCCGGCGATGACCGCATCGAGGCGCGGGGCGGTGACGACCTGCTCATCCCCGGCCCCGGCAATGACCGGCTGGAAGGCGGCGACGGGCGGGACACGGTGCTGCTGGGCGGCAATCTCGACGACTACCAGATCTACCGCTGGGAGGATGAGGGCGTGATCCGCGGCCCCGAGGGGGTCGACACGCTGCTCGACGTCGAGGCGATCGCCACCGATCTCAACGGCACGCGCGAGTTCGGCGATATCGGTCAGTTCCTCGGCTACGCCTATCTGGCGTCCTACGAGGATCTCGGCAACGCCTTCGGCGAGGACCGGGACGCGGCCTGGTCGCACTTCCGGGATCATGGCGCCCTCGAGGGCCGCAGCATCCTCTTTGACGGCAACAGCTATCTCGCCGCCAACACCGATGTCCTCGTCAATGCCGATTTCGGCGCCAATGCCGATGAGGGCGGCGCCCTTCACTATCTCCGCTTCGGCCGTGCCGAGGGGCGTGAGACCGATTTCGACGGCCTGTCCTATGTGGCGAGCCATGGCGACCTGATCACGGCCTTCGGCGCCTCCGGCGTCGCCAACGCGATCGACGGCGCCGGCACCGAGCATTACGTGCAGTTCGGCTTCAACGAGGGGCGGCAGGTCGACCTGTTCAACGAGACGCAGTACGCCCTGCTCAATCCCGATCTCGCCCTGGCCGGCGTGATCACCAACGACCAGCTGGCCTGGCACTTCGTGACCTACGGCTACGAGGAAGGCCGGCAGGGCGCCTATGATCCGGTGATTGCCTGATTTCCCGGTGGGCGCCAGCGCGCGCCCACTTTCGTGAAACGGCCGTCATCTTCCGCCCCGCGCACCTGAGGCGCGGGGCGTTTGCGTTTTCTGTCGCGCGTCGGGGCCGGCGACAGGCATCCTTCACGGGAACACGCGTGATATCCCGCACGACGAAGCCTTCTCGGAACTCTTGCCGATGCGGCTGCGCGGCTCCGGCCAGCGTGACGCCGGCCAGGGCCATCGCCATCTTCGCCGTGCTGGCCTATGGGCTGATGCTCATCGCGGCCCTGCCGCTGCCCGAAACCCGAGGCAAGGTGCTCGACGCCGATGACCGATCTCTCCGCCGGCCCCCGCGTCCCCGAGGCCCTCTGCCCCGGCCCCGATCCGCATCCGCGCGGGCCGCGCCGTTTCGCCGTGCCGTCCGGCGCGGTGGACACCCACGCGCATGTCATCGGCCTGCCGCCCCGCTGGCCGCTGGTGGCGAACCGCAGCTACACCCCGCCCGAGGCCGGTCCCTCCGCCTACCTCGCCATGCTGGACGCCACCGGCATGACCCATGGCGTGCTGGTGCAGGTGAGCGTGCACGGCACGGACAACCGGCTGATGGAGAGCGTGCTGCGCGCGCATCCGGACCGGCTGCGCGGCATCGGCGTGGTCGGCCTCGGCCGGTCGGAGGCGGAGTATGGCGTGCTGAAGGCGGCCGGCGTCGTCGGCCTGCGGGTCAATGTGCTGTTCGGCGGCGGCGTCAGCCTGGACGGGCTGGAATCCTACGGGGCGCTCTGCCGCGAGATGGGCTGGCACCTGCAACTGCTGCTGGACGCGCGGCAACTGCCGGAGCTGGCACCACGCCTGGCGAAGCTGCCGGTGCCCTTCGTCGTCGACCATATGGGGCATATGCCGGCCGCCGGCGCGCTGGAGCAGCCGGGATTCCGGACGCTCGTCTCGCTGGTGCGCGACGGTGCCTGGGTCAAGCTCTCCGGCGCCTACCGGCTGAGCGACGATGCGCCCGCCTACCCGGAGACGGCGCCGATGGCCCGCGCCCTGCTGGAGGCCGCGCCGGAGCGCTGCGTCTGGGGCTCCGACTGGCCGCATGTCGCCAATTGGGGGGTGATGCCCAATGTCGGCGACCTGCTGGACCTCCTGGCCGACTGGGCGCCGGAGGCGGCCCTCCGCCACCGCGTGCTGGTGGAGAACCCGGCCCGTCTCTATGGCTTCCCGGCCTAGGGGACGCCCAGCCGGGTGAGGCTGCCCGTCATGCCGCTCCGCGTCATCGCCTCCAGCAGGCCGGCCAGGCCGCAAGGGGACGGGGATTGGGGCGGGGATTGCAGCGGAATGCCGGCCAGATCCAGCCGCATGGCCTCGGCGCTCGCCAGGATGGCATCCGGCGCCGCGCCACCGGGCCAGCCGGGCAGGCGGTAGGTGAAGTCGAGCCTGCCGGCCTGCCCGGCCAGATCGGGGATCTGCGGCACGACCGGTGGCGGGACGGGGGGATGGACGGGGGACATCTTGTGCTCTCCTGCGCGCCCGGTTCTCGGGCGGCGGCGGCATTATCCTCGGCAGCCCTGAACAAAGCCTGAAGGAGGCCCGGACGGCCTCGTCCGGCCGATCCGGGATTTCCATCGGATCGGGATCTGCTCTAGAGAATGCGGGTGAGCACGACCCGCTTCTTCCTCATCCGCCACGCCATCGTCGAGCCTTCCGCCCGGGTGACCATGTACGGCGACATGGATGTCGCCCTTTGCACCGTCGCGCTGGCGCAGGAGAGCGCCGCCTATGCCTGGCTGGCAGGCCGCCTGCCGCCGGGCGCCCTCTGGGTCCGCACCCCGCTCTCCCGCACCGGCGCCACCGCCGCCGCCATCTTCGCCGCCGGCTACCCCGAGGCGGAGATGCGCGTCGAGCCGCGCTTCCGCGAGCAGCACCTGGGCGAATGGCAGGGCGTCTCGCACGAGGCCTTCGCCGAGCGCCTCTCGGCGCCGCCACATCCCTTCTGGCCGCATGCGGCGGAGGAGAAGCCGCCCGGCGGCGAAAGCCTGCGCGACGTGATCGGCCGCGTCGGCCCGGCGCTGGACGAGATGGCGCGGGAGCTGCGCGAGCGGGATGTGGTGATCGTGGCGCATGGCGGCTCGATCCGCGCCGCCGTGGCCCATGCCATGGGCCTCGATCCGCACCAGGCCTTCCAGTTCTCGGTGCGCAACCTGTCGCTGACCCGGCTGGAGCATCATGCCGGCCCCCATGCCGGCCACTGGCGGGTCGCCTCCGTGAACGAGGAGCCGCCCCTCGCGGCGCCCTGACCCGCAAGTTGGGCTTGCCACGCCTGAGCCGAGAGGTCATGTCTTCGCAAAGGCTTGTCGGAGGATTTTCATGCGGCGCTCCATCTCTCCGAGGATGCTTCTCGCGGCCGGGCTGCTGGCCCTGGCGGGGCTGGCCGGGCAGCCGCGCGCGGCCCTGGCGCAGGCCGAGGAGCAGAACCTCGTCGATCAATCGACCCTCGCGGTGCAGGAGATGCTCGGCGCCGGGAGCGACCGGAACGCGGCGCATTTCAACGACGCCATCAGCCTGTTGCGCCGCGCCCGGGCGGTGATGATCTGCCCGCGGGTCTTCCGGGCCGGCTTCATCTTCGGCGGGCAGGGGGGCTCCTGCGTGCTGCTGGCGCGCGACGGGGCCGGTTCCTGGTCCTCGCCGGCCTTCTACGGCATCGGCAGCGGCAGCATCGGCCTGCAGATCGGCGTGCAGGATGCCATGGTCATGATGATGATCCTGACCGACCGGGGCCTCAGCGCCCTGATGGACAGCCAGTTCAAGATCGGCGCCGATGCCTCCATCGCCGTCGCGGTGATCGGCGGCGGCATCGGGGGATCGACCACGGCGGCGGTCGGCGCGGACATCGTCACCTTCGCCAAGACGCGCGGCCTCTATGCCGGCATCTCGCTGGATGGCTCCCTGCTCAGCGCCAACAGCGAGCGCAACCGCACCTATTACGGGCAGAGCTTCGGCGCCCGGCAGATCGTGGTGGACATGGCCGCGCACAATCCCGGCGCCGATCCGCTGCGCGGCGCGTTGATGCGCTTCGGCACCGCCCCCGCCAGCCAGCCGCCGCAGCCGCCCGCCCAGCCCGGCTACCAGCAGCCGCAGCAGCAGCCCTACCAGGCGCCGCCCGGCTACCAGGGCGGCGGGGTGCAGGCGCAGCCGCTGCCCTGACGGGCCGGCGCCGGCCGGGCGGCGCGGGAGGTCAGTCCCCGGCGCGCAGCCCCGCCGCCAGCCGGCGGCCTTCCTCGCCGCGCGGGTCGATCAGCCCCTCGCGCAGGAAGAGGTCGATCAGCACCAGGTTGACGTTAAACTTGAAGTCGTCCGTGTCGCGCACCGCCTCCAGCACGCGCCGCGCCGGCCAGAGCTCGAAATGCTCCACCTCGTCGTCATGCGGGGCGGGGCGGAAGTCCTCCGGCAGCTCCAGGTCGAAGGCATGCAGGATGTCGCGGCGGAGGCCGTGCTCCTGCTTCATGATGTAGGAGATCCGGCTGACCGGACGGGCCCGGAGGGCGAGGTCGCGCGGCAGGCCGGCCTCCTCCTCCGCCTCCTTCACCAGCGTCGCCATGGCGTCCAGCCCGGCGGGCGTGCCGCCGGCGACGATGTTGTCCCACTGCCCCGGCGCCACCGCCTTGGTGGCCGAGCGCTTGCCGAGCCAGAGGTGCAGCCCGCCCCCGGGGCCCTCCGGGCGGCGCACCAGCCCGTTCAGGTGCACCCCCTGCGCCAGGATGCCGAAGGCCGGGATGGCGCCGCGATCGAGCCGCGCCAGCACCGGCCCCTCCGGCGTGGCGCGCACGTCGAAGGGCTCGCCGCGGAGGCGCAGATAGCCATCCCGCGCCAGGCCGCGCGCCGCGTCGGCCAGCACTGCCTCGCGCGCCGCGGCGCCGCGCAGCCGCGCCGGCAGGGCGACGCCCTGCCCGTCGAAATGGAAGTCGCGCGGGCGGAAGGCCAGCCAGCGGGCGAGATCGGGCTCCAGCCAGCCGACCTGCTCGGCGCCGATGCGGAAGGGCACCAGGCCGGCCGGGGAGGGGAGGTTGTTGCAGGCGGCGATATGCCGGGCGAAGCCGTTCATGCGGCTCTCTTGCGCCCTGCGCGGCATCCCGGCAAGGCTGTGGCGCATGATCGACCTCGACCTCATCCGGGCCGAGACGCCCGCCGCCGCGCGCCGCGCCTATCTGCACAATGCCGGGGCGGCGCTGATGCCGGCGCCGGTGCTGGCGGCGCAGGTGCGCCATCTGGAGCTGGAGGCCGAGCTGGGCGGCTATGCCGCGGCGGCGGCCGAGGCGGGGCGGCTGGAGGGGGTCTACGACTCGGTCGCGCGGCTGCTGAACGCCGGGCGCGAGGAGATCGCCCTGGTGGAGAACGCCACCGTCGCCTGGCAGATGGCCTTCTATTCCCTGCGCTTCGCCCCCGGCGACCGCATCCTGACCGCCGAGGCCGAGTACGCCGCCAACTACGTCGCCTTCCTGCAGGTGGCGCGGCGGACCGGTGCCGAGATCGCCGTGGTGCCGAGCGACGCCACGGGCGAGCTCGACACCGCGGCGCTGGAGGCGATGATCGACGCGCGGGTGAAGCTCATCGCCATCACCTGGGTGCCGACCAATGGCGGGCTGACCAATCCGGCCGCCGCGATTGGCCGCATCGCCCGGCGGCACGGCATCCCCTACCTGCTCGATGCCTGCCAGGCGGTGGGGCAGATGCCGGTGGATGTCGAGGCCATCGGCTGCGACATGCTCTCGGCCACGGGGCGGAAGTTCCTGCGCGGGCCGCGCGGCACGGGCTTCCTCTATGTCCGGCGCGGCCTCCTGCAGCGGCTGGAGCCGCCGATGATCGACCATTTCGCCGCGCCCTGGGTGGCGCGGGAGGAATACCGGCTGCGCGACGACGCGCGCCGCTTCGAGACCTGGGAGAACAACTACGCCGCCCGCGCCGGGCTCGGCGTGGCGGTGGACTATGCGCTGGGCCTCGGGCTGGAGGCGATCCAGGCGCGATGCCAGGCGCTCTCGGCGCGGCTTCGCGAGGGCCTGGCGCGCATCCCCGGCGCCGTGGTGCGGGATCTCGGCCGGAGCCCCTCGGCCATCGTCAGCTTCACCCTGGCGGGGCGGGCGGCGCGCGACATGGTCGCCCAGGCGGCGCGGGCGGGGATCGTGATCGGCGCCTCGGAGCCCGCCAGCACGCGCATCGACGCCGAGAGGCGGGGCCTCGGCAGCGTCCTCCGCGCCTCGCCGCACTACTACAATACCGAGGACGAGATCGATCGTCTGCTCACCCTCTGCGCCGCCTGAGCGACGGGAGCGGCCATCGCCGCAATGCGTGGATAACGGAGCGATACACCGCGCATCTTGCGATATCGAGGAGGATATGCAACCATAGAGTGTATATCCGGGCCTAGAACCTGATCCCGGTCTCCTGGCCGATCCGCCGAGCAGGAGGATAGGCGCAGGCCATGTCCGCGCGGGGGACAGAGTCCGAGACATGATGGGTCACCCTTCGACCGCCCGCATCATCTGGCGCTGCCCCGCCCTGTCCTGGCTGACCGATCCGGCCTGCGCCGTGCCGGAGGGTGCCCGGCCCCTGCTGCTCGGCCAGCTCGTCTCGTCGCCGATGGCGGTGGTGATGGGCGCGTTCAACGGCGTCGTCGTCGCCGGCGTCTGCCTGCTGCGTCAGGAGGTCCCCCTCTTCAGCCTGTTCCTGGCGCTGGAGCTGCTGATCCTGTTCGGCCGGCTGACGGTGATCCGCGGCATCCAGCGCAGCCGGGCGGCCGGGTTGCGGCCGCGCATCGAGGGCGCGATCCTGCTCTCGCTGCTCTGGTGCGCCCTGCAGGGCAGCATGTCCTTCGCCGCCATGCGCAGTGGCGATGCCACGCTGATGATCCTCTCCGCCAGCCTGATCATGGCGGTGGTCGGCTCGGTCTGCGCGCGCAACTTCTCCGCCCCGCGCCTGGCGATGCTCCTCGTGGCGCTCTGCGTGCTGCCCTTCGTCACCGGGGCGGCGCTGTCCGGCGATCCCTGGCTGCTGCTGCTGCCGGTCATGGCCGTGCCCTTCTTCCTCGGCACCTGGCAGATCATCTGGACCTTCCAGCACACGCTGGTGGGCTCGCTCGCGGCGGAGGCCCGCAGCAGCCATCTGGCGCAGCACGACCGGCTGACCGGGCTGCTGAACCGCTTCGGCCTGGAGGCTGCCTTCGGCGCGCGGATGGACGGCGCCAGCCGGCTGGCCACGCTCTACCTCGATCTGGACGGCTTCAAGCCGATCAACGACACCCATGGCCATGACGTGGGCGACAAGCTGCTGGTCGAGGTGGCGGCACGGCTGTCGCGCAATCTCCGCCCGGCCGACCTCGTGGCCCGGACCGGGGGTGACGAGTTCGTCGTCGTGATCCGCGACATGGAGCCCGAGGCGGTGCAGCAGGTGGCGGAACGCCTGGTCTCCGCCATCGCGGACCGGCCCTACGATGTCGAGGGGATGCTGCTGCGCGTGGGCGTCAGCCTGGGCTGGGCCTGCATCCCGGAGGATGCGGCGACGCTGGAGGAGGCGCGCCTGCGGGCCGATGCCGCGCTCTACGCGGCGAAGCAGGGCGGGCGCGGCATCGGCCGGCGCTTCGACGATCCGGCCCTGAGCCGCGCCTGAGGCCAGGCCCGCGGCCGCGCTTCCAAGGGAGCCGCCGCCTGCCGCCACCCTGGCGCGCAGCAGCCCCGCATTGCCGCCCGGCGCCCCGGCCGCCATGTAACCGCCGACCCGACCGGAGACATCCCGTTTTGCCTGCTTCTTCCTCTCCACGCGGCCATGGCCGGACGCTGCTGACCCTCGCGCCCTATCTCTGGCCGAAGAACGAGACCGGGCTGCGCACCCGCGTGGTGATCGCCCTGGTGCTGATGGTGCTGGCCAAGGGCGCCAATGTGCTGGTGCCGATCGCCTATGCCCGCGCCGTCGACGCGCTGGGCCCGCGGGAGGGGGCGGCGGCGATGGTCGCCATCCCGGTGGCGCTGGTGGTGGGCTATGGCCTGCTGCGGATGGCCAGCTCCGCCTTCGCCGAGCTGCGCGACGCCATCTTCACCAAGGTGCAGGCGCGGGCCGGGCGCGTCATCGCGCTGAATGTCTTCCGCCACCTGCACGCGCTCTCGCTCCGCTTCCACCTCGACCGGCAGACCGGCGGCATGTCCCGCGTCATCGAGCGCGGCACGCGGGGGATCAACTTCGTCCTCGACTTCATGCTGTTCAACATCGTCCCCACGCTGATCGAGATCCTGCTCGTGGCGGGGATCCTCTGGGGGATGTTCGACTTCTCCTTCGCCGCCGTGACGCTGGTGACGATCGGGCTCTACATCGCCTTCACGCTGGTCTTCACCGATTGGCGGCTGCGCTTCCGCCGGGCGATGAACGAGATGGACCAGGAGGCCAACACCAAGGCCATCGACAGCCTGCTGAACTACGAGACCGTCAAGTACTTCGGCAACGAGAAGCATGAGGCGGCCCGCTACGACGCCACGCTGGCGCGCTACGAGAAGGCCTATACCCGCTCGGAAGTGACGCTGAACTACCTCAACATGGGCCAGGCCGGGATCATCGCCATCGGGCTGACCGTCGTCATGCTGATGGCGGCGCGCGGCGTCTCGAACGGCAGCATGACGGTCGGCGATTTCGTGCTGGTGAACACCTACCTGATCCAGCTCTACCTGCCGCTCAACTTCCTGGGCTTCGTCTATCGCGAGCTGAAGCAGGGGCTGGTGGACATGGAGGCGATGTTCACCCTGATGCGCGAGAAGCAGGAGGTGGCGGACGCGCCGGATGCGCGGCCGCTGGCCGCCGGGCCGGGCGAGCTGGTCTTCGAGGAGGTCCGCTTCGGCTACCGGCCGGACCGAACCATCCTGAAGGGCGTGTCCTTCCATGTGCCGGCGGGGCGGATGCTGGCCATCGTCGGGCCGACGGGGGCGGGCAAGTCCACCATCTCCCGCCTGCTGTTCCGCTTCTACGACCTGCAATCCGGCCGCATCCTGCTGGACGGGCAGGACATCCGCCAGGTGACGCAGGAGAGCCTGCGCGCCGCCATCGGCGTCGTGCCGCAGGACACCGTGCTGTTCAACGACACCATCCGCTACAACATCGCCTATGGCCGCCCCGGCGCCTCGGAGGCGGAGGTGGAGGCGGCGGCGCGGCTCGCCCAGGTGCATGATTTCGTGATGCGCCTGCCGGAGGGCTACGACACCCGCGTCGGCGAGCGCGGCCTCAAGCTCTCGGGCGGCGAGAAGCAGCGCGTCGCCATCGCGCGGACCATCCTGAAGGACCCCCGCGTGCTGATCCTGGACGAGGCGACCAGCGCCCTCGACACCCGCACCGAACAGGAGATCCAGGCGGCGCTGCGCGGCGTCGCGCGCGGGCGGACCACCCTGGTCATCGCGCACCGCCTCTCGACCGTGGTGGAGGCCGACGAGATCATCGTGCTGCAGGAGGGCCGCGTCGCCGAGCGGGGCAGCCACGCCGTGCTGCTGGCCGAGGATGGGCTCTACGCCCAGATGTGGCGGCGCCAGTCCGAGGCGGTGGCGGCGGCCGAGGCGGCGGCGGCGGCGGCGGCCAAGGCCGCGGCCAGCGGCGTCGATCCCGATGCCGGCCCGGCGCACCGCCCGCAGGATGGCGCCGGGGAGGGCGCCCGGGACGGCATCGGACACAAGCCGAACGGCGGGCGCCCCGCCCCGCGCGGCGCAGAGCCGACCCCCGCCCGCTGACCCTTTCGCTCGGCCGCCGGCCTGACTATGTGACGGCGGAGTATCCAGGAGGCACCAGATGCAACTCGATCCGCAGGGGGTGGCCCCGGAAGATCTCAGCCATGCCGGTTCCGTGGTGGACAAGGCGATCGAATACATGATCGAGCAGAAGATCGCGCCGATCTCGGTGGCGTCCGCCCTGCTGGGCGGCGCGCTCGGGCTGATGGCCCGCAGCATGGAGGACCGCGCCATCGCCAACGTGCTGCGCAGCGCGCTGGCCTCTGTCGAGGCGGGAGAGCTGCAGGAGATGCGTGGCACCCCGCCCGGCGGGCAGGAGTTCTGAACCGCTCCGGCCCGAATCCCCTCCCGAATCCTTGACTCCGACCGGGGGGCGGGCCATACGCCCCCCTCTGTTCTCATCTCGGGTGCGTGGCCACTGCCGCGACCCTGAAGTCGTTTGAAGGGTTAGCGCCATGGCTCGCCGTTGCGGCATCACCGGCAAGGGCGTGCTGACGGGCAACAACGTCAGCCACGCCAACAACAAGTCGCGTCGCCGGTTCCTCCCGAACCTGCAGGAGACCTCGTTCTTCTCCGACGTGCTGGGCACCTCGATCCAGCTCCGCCTCTCCACCAACGGCATCCGCACCGTGGAGCACAATGGCGGCCTGGACAGCTTCCTGCTCGGCACCGCCGACCGTAAGCTGCCGGGCGAGGCCCTGACCCTGAAGCGCCGCATCCAGCGCGCCCAGGAAAAGAAGGCGGCCGCTTCCGCGGCCTGAGGCGGAGGGTCCCGACGGGGCCCTCATGCTGTCACGAAGGCGTGTCCTGCCGCTGGCGGGCGCGCCTTTTGTGATTCCTTAGCGGTTGTCGCGCAGGATGAGCGCATGCCGCCGCACCTGACCGACCTGCTGCTTATCCTCTGCCTGCTCGCCCTCCTGGCCAGCGGTCTGGCGCAATGGCGCCTGCGCCGCAGGGCCGAGGCCCGCGCGGACGCCCTGGCGCGGGACCTGGCGCTGCGCAGCCGCATGCTCGACCTCTTCGCGCAGGAGCTGCATGGCCGGGCCCTGGCGCTGCTGGGGCGGGCCGGCACCGGTGGCGACCTGCCGCCGGACGGGCAGGCGCGCGCCCTGCTCTGCCTGGCCGCCGACGCGCATGACTGTGCCGCCGCCGCCGCCGGCCCGCGGGCGCTCCGCGAGGAGACGCTGTCCCTGGCGGCCCTGCTGAGGGACGCGGTGGAGCAGGTCTCCCTGGCCCTGGCGCCCGGCCGGCGGCACTGGGAGATCGCGCCGGAGTTCGAGGAGGTCGCCGTGCGGGCGGATCACCGGGCGCTGCGCGGCGCGGTGATGCAGGTCCTGACCCGCGCCGTGCGCCACAGCCGGGAGGGCGACCCGATCGGCCTTCGCCTGGTCCGGTCTGAGGCTGTGCTCGCCATCGTGGTGGAGGATGAGGGGTCCGGCCTCGCCGCCGCCGATCTGGGCCCGGCGGCGCGGGGCGAGGGGACGCGCGGCCTGGGCCTCGGCCTGGCGGTGGCACGGCAGCTCCTGCAGGCGCATGGCGGCGAGTTGCGGCTGGAGGCGGTGCGGGGCATCGGCGCCCGGGCTTGGCTCACCCTGCCGAAGCAGCGCCTGGTGCCGTCCTCCGGCCGCTGAGGGCCTCCGGTGCGGCCCGCAGGGTGAAGAGGTGCAGCAGGCCCTTCTGGAAGAACATCTCGTTGTCGTCCGCCACCATGGCGATCCACGGCCGGCCGGCATGGTGGAAGGCGCTGACCCCTTCCCAGTTCTCGTGCGGCAGGGCCGCCGCGGGCAGCAGGGTTTCCGGCTCGATCACGCTCTCCGCCGACGCGGAGGCCAGCTGCGCGGCCGGGATGCGGCGCAGCTGGCCACTGAAGCCGGGTGTCCTCAGGCTGAAGCGGCGCTCCACCATCAGCACGCCGCCGTCCGGCAGGGGGGCGGCGTCGGTGGGCACGAAGCCGCGCGCCGGGCGGTAGCGCAGCAGGGTCCAGCCGCCGGGCCGGCCCAGCCAGGCGCGCAGCATGCCCTCGTCCTGCCAGAGGCCCTCGCTCACCGCCCACCAGCGCCCGTCGGCCAGCACCGCGAGACTTTCGAGGCCGGCGTTGTTCGGCTGCGCGCCGAGGCCCGGCGGCGCCTTCTCCACCAGCCGCCCCGGCCCATCCAGCCGGTCATAGGCGACGATGCGGTGCCAGCGCTCGAAGCCCACCAGCCAGCCGCCCTCGGGCGTGCGGGCGAGGGATTCGGCATCGCGCGAGACGCCGGGCAGGTGGAGGGGGAAGCCGGTATCGAGCCGGCCCGTGCGCAGCGCCTGCAGCCCCCGCGGACGGCCCCCGGCGTCGATCTCCAGCCCGGCCTGCATCCAGTGGCCGAGATCGCTGATGGCGGTCAGGGTCAGCGCATCATCGACATGCAGGGCCGAGATGCCGCCGAAGCCGATGACATGCCGGTTCAGCAGCAGGCCGCCCTGGGAGATCAGGGGAGCGTCCTCGGGCAGCGGAAGCGGGGGCAGGGGGGTGGCGGGCGCCCCGGCCAGCCGCAGCGTGGCGCAGGCCCCCAGCCCGGCCGCCGCCGCCGCCCCGAGGAGGAGGCTGCGGCGGTTCAACAGGATCACGCGACCAGGGGGGACCGTTCGGTGGCGGCGCGCTGGAAGGCGGCGGCGGCATCCTCGTCGAACAGCTCGGCCAGCTTCTTCATCATCGTGCCGCCCAGCTCCTCGGCATCCACGATGGTGACGGCGCGGCGATAGTAGCGCGTGACATCGTGGCCGATGCCGATGGCGATCAGCTCGACGATGTCGCGCTGCTCGATGTCATGGATCACCTTGCGCAGGTGCCGCTCCAGGTAGTTGCCGGGATTGACCGAGAGGGTGCTGTCATCGACCGGCGCGCCGTCCGAGATCACCATCAGGATGCGGCGCCGCTCGGGGCGGGCGAGCAGGCGGCGATAGGCCCATTCCAGCGCCTCGCCGTCGATGTTCTCCTTGAGCAGCCCCTCGCGCAGCATCAGGCCGAGATTCTTGCGCGCCCGCCGCCAGGGCGAATCGGCGCCCTTGTAGATGACGTGGCGCAGGTCGTTCAGGCGGCCGGGATTGCGCGGCTTGCCCTCCTGAACCCAGCGCTCCCGGCTCTGCCCGCCCTTCCAGGCGCGGGTGGTGAAGCCCAGGATCTCGACCTTGACCGAGCAGCGCTCCAGCGTGCGGGCCAGGATGTCGGAGCACATGGCGGCGACCGAGATCGGCCGGCCGCGCATCGAGCCGGAATTGTCGATCAGCAGGGTGACGACGGTGTCGCGGAAATCCGCTTCGCGTTCGCGCTTGTAGGAGAGCGAGAGCATGGGGTTGGCGACGATCCGGGCGAGGCGCGCCGCGTCCAGCGTGCCCTCCTCCAGGTCGAACTCCCAGGCGCGCTGCTGCTGCGCGAGCAGCCGGCGCTGCAGCCGGTTGGCCAGCTTGGAGACCACGCCCTGCAGGTGGCTGAGCTGCTGGTCGAGCTGCTGGCGCAGCCGCGCCAGTTCCTCGGCGTCGCAGAGATCCTCGGCGGAGATCTCCTCGTCGAACTTCCGGGTGAAGGCGCGGTAGGCGGAGGAATCGTCGGAGGGGGCGACCTCCTTGCGCTGCTGCGGGCCGCCGGGGCGGTCCTCGCCCTCGGCCGCCACGCCGTCCTCCTCCTCCGCCTCGCCATCCTCCTCGGCGCCCTCGCCCTGCATGGTCTCGGGCTCGGCTCCCATCATGGGATCGGAATCCTGGCTCTGCGCCTCGCCCTCGGCCGAGTTCTCCTGCTCGGAGGCGGTCTCGGTGCCTTCCTCGCCGGCCTCGTCCTCCTCCGCCTCGGCCTCCACCTCGGCCTCGGCGAGGTCGAGGGCGGAGAGCAGCCTGCGGGCGGCGCGGGCGAAGCGGTCCTGGTCCTCGCCGAAGCGGGCCATCTCCTCGAGGGCCGCGTCCGCCTGCTCGCCCAGGGTGCCGCGCCAGAGCTCCAGGATGCGCTGCGCGGCCTGCGGCGCGACCTCGCCGGAGAGGCGCTCGCGCGCCAGCAGGGACAGCGCCGCCGGCAGCGGCAGCTGGTCCTTGCGGGTCATGCGGTCGTAGCCCTCGGCCTCGCAGGTCTCGTTCAGCCGGGCCTGCAGGTTGGCGGCGACGCCGGGCATGCTGCGGCTGCCGACGACCTCGACGCGCGCCTGCTCCAGCGCGTCGAACACCTCGCGCGCCTCGCGGCGCTGCGGCGTGCGGGCGGCGTGGGCGGCCTCGTCATGGTGGCGCAGCCGCAGCGCGATGGCATCCGCCGCGCCGCGCAGCCGCGCCATCTCCGAGGGCGGCAGGGCGCGGGTCGGCAGGGGCAGGCGGGCCCGCTTGCCGGCGAGGCCGGAGGGGCCGGGCTGGTAGGCCACCTGCACCTCGGCATTGCGCGCCATGGCGCGCAGCGCGCCGGCGGTGGCCCGCTTGAATTCTTCCTGACGCGTCAGGTCCTTGCTGCTGCCGCTCATCGCGCTCGCCCCTTCAACGATCACACGGGGCCGATCGCCCCGAAGGCCCGGGGAGGGCGGGCCTCCCCGGGCCGGCCCTCAGCCCTTGCGGACCAGCAGGCCGGTCGGCACTTCCTCGTTGAAGCAGCGCTGGTAGTACTCGGCGACCGTCGAGCGCTCCGCCTCGTCGCACTTGTTGAGGAAGGAGAGGCGGAAGGCGAAGCCGACATCGCCGAAGATGCGGGTGTTCTCGGCCCAGGTGATGACGGTGCGCGGCGACATGACGGTGGAGATGTCGCCGGCGATGAAGCCCGCCCGCGTCAGGTCGGCCAGCGCCACCATGGCGTCGATGCGCTTCTTCGCCGCGGCATCCTTCGGGTCGATGCCGAGCTTGGCGGCGACGATGGCGCTCTCCTGCGCATGCGGCAGGTAGTTCAGCGTGGCCACGATGTTCCAGCGGTCCATCTGGCCCTGATTGATCTGCTGGGTGCCGTGATAGAGGCCGGTGGTGTCGCCCAGGCCCACCGTGTTCGCCGTGGCGAAGAGGCGGAAGGCCGGATGCGGATGGATGACGCGGTTCTGGTCGAGCAGCGTCAGCTTGCCCTCGACCTCCAGCACGCGCTGGATGACGAACATCACGTCCGGGCGGCCGGCGTCGTACTCGTCGAAGACCATGGCGCAGGGGTGCTGCAGGGCCCAGGGCAGGATGCCCTCGCGGAACTCGGTGACCTGCTTGCCGTCCTTCAGGACGATGGCGTCCTTGCCGATCAGGTCGATGCGGCTGATGTGGCTGTCGAGGTTGACGCGGATGCAGGGCCAGTTCAGCCGCGCCGCCACCTGCTCGATATGCGTCGACTTGCCGGTGCCGTGATAGCCCTGGACCATGACGCGGCGGTTGAAGGCGAAGCCCGCCAGGATGGCCAGGGTGGTGTCGCGGTCGAACTGGTAGGTGGGGTCGACCTCCGGCACGTGCTCGGTGCGAACCGAGAAGGCGGGCACCTCCAGGTCGCTGTCGATGCCGAACACCTCGCGCGCCTTGACGGTGATGTCCGGCAGGTTGATGGCGGAGGTGGGGCGGGCGTCGGAAAGGGTAGCGACCTTGTTCATAGGGCTCTCTTCGCTCTCGGCTCTCGTATTACGGGCGGCGGGATCGGTCGTGGTGCGATCGGTCTCTGCTCGGGTTGTGCTGCATCAGGCGGCGCGGCTGGCGGCGCGGGCCCGGCCGGGCCTCTCCTCGCCAGGCCGCGCCTCGGGCGGGTGTTCGGCCGCCGTGTCGGCCAGCCTCCGGCGCAGCAGGCTATAGGCCCGGTTGATGTCCTTCAGCCGTTCCTCGGCCGCCTTGTCGCCACCGTTGGTGTCCGGATGGTAGCGCTTGGCGAGTTCCTTGTAACGGGCCCGCAACGCCGCCTGCTCCAGCGGCCAGCCCAGGCCCAGCATATCAAGCGCGGCGCGCAATTCGGGCGGCGCCTCGCGGGCGCTCTTGCGCGGGGTCGGCGGCGCCTGGCCGAAGAGACCCAGCGGATCCCTGAACAGATCGGCATTGATGCGCGTGTTGCCAAGGCGGCCCAGCGGCCAGGTCGGGCGCTGCCAGCCACTGTCCTCGCGCAGGTTCTGCTCGATCTCCTCGGGCTTCATGCCCTTGTAGTAGTCCCAGGCCTGATTGTAGGCACGGACGTGTTCGAGGCAGAAATGATAATAATCGCGCAGCCGCGAGCGGTCGCGGGGCGCGCGGAATTCCCCGGCTGCCTCGCAACCGGGCGCTTCGCACAGTTGGGTCGGGGTGGGGCTGTCGGATCTGGGACGTTCGC
Source organism: Teichococcus aerofrigidensis (assembly GCF_054073225.1). NCBI lineage: Bacteria > Pseudomonadati > Pseudomonadota > Alphaproteobacteria > Acetobacterales > Roseomonadaceae > Roseomonas > Teichococcus aerofrigidensis. The sequence goes on along the minus strand of NZ_JBSXMU010000029.1, from coordinate 8,405 downwards.
CGCGGCGGGCCATTTGAAGGTTTATGGTCGCGTATCGTGATGGCCGCAAGCCGCCAGATTGCAAACCTTTTGCTTGGCGTCAGGCGAGTTGTCGTGGAAAAGCACAACCTATGAGCACACGTGCCGAACGCATGCGAAACCTCCTGCTCCGGACCTTCCAGGAGGCCGAACTGGAGATCGCCGATGACAGCCACCGGCATGCCGGGCATGCCGGCGCCGCGCCCGGCGGCCAGACCCATTATACCGTGCAACTCGTCACGCCCGACTTCCGCGGGATGAGCCGTGTGGCGCGCTCACGCGCCGTGCACGATGCTCTGGCCGCCGAGTTCGGCAGCGGGCTGCACGCCCTCTCGCTCCGCCTGCTGACGCCCGAGGAGGCGGGGCAGGCGGCCTGAGCCGCCGCGCCCGGTCCGGCCATGTCCCAGGCCACCCTCGCCAACACCACGCTGTACGAGGACGAGCACCTGGTGGTGATCCACCGGCCCGGCGCCGGAGAGGCCGCGGCGGCGCTCACCCTCGTCACCTTCGCCGATCTCACCTTCCGTCCCAATGGCGACAAGGTCTGGGGCCAGGAGGTGGCGGGCAAGCTCGGCTGCAACACCATCGGCTTCGTGGCGCGGCGGGAGAACTGGTTCCCCGCCGCCTCCGTCGCCGCCGCGGCGCCGGCGGTGCGCGCCGCCCTGCGCGGCCGGGTCGCCACCTATGGCTACAGCATGGGCGGCTACGCGGCGCTGAAGTACGCCGCCCTGGTCGGCGCCGGCCATGCCCTGGCGGTCTGCCCGCAAAGCTCGATCGCGCCGGGCGAGGTGCCGTGGGACGCCCGCTTCCATCGCTTCCACCACCCCGTGCTGCATGCCGGCATGTCGGTGGCGCCCGGCGAGGCCGGCGCCTTCGCCGTGCTGCTGGCCGATCCCTACATGCCGGAGGACCGGCGCCATGCCGCCCGCCTGCGCGACGAGGCAGGGGTCCACTGGCTGCGGACCCCTTTCATGGACCATGCGGCGATCTGGCTGCTGGTCGAGAGCGGCTTCCTGCGACAGGTGCTGGAACGGCTCCTGGCCTCCGACCTGGAGGGGCTGACCGGCCTGCTGCGGGCCCGGCGCCATGCCAGCCCGCACTGGTTCCGCCATGCCGGCAATGCCGCCTTCCGCCGCGGCCATGTCGCCATGGCCAACCGGCTGTGGCGGAAGGCGCTGGCGCTCGGCTTGCCGCCCGGCGTCACGGAACAGGATCTGGGCCGGCTGCTGCGCGAGCGGATGCGGCGGCTGCGCGATGCCGGCCGGCGCGAGGCCGCGCGCGATGTCGCCCTGCAGCAGGCGGCGCTGCGGCCGGAGGACTTCGCCTCCCAGGCCCAGGCCGGCCACGCCCTGCTCGGCATGAGCGAGGCCGAGGCCGCCGAGGCGCCGTTCCGCGCCGCGCTGAAGCTGCGCGGCGATGTCGGGCACATCTATCAGGGCCTCTCCCTGGTGCTGGGCGCCCAGGGGCGCATGGCGGAAGCCATCACGCTCTGCCGCCGCGGCGTGAAGGAGGCGCCGGGCGATGCCAAGCTGCAGGTGCATTTCGGCCATCTGCTGCTCAACAACGGCAAGGTGGACGAGGCCGAGGCGCAGTTCCGCGCCGTGCTGTCCCAGGCCGGGCTGTCTGAGGCCGGGCCGAACGGCTCGGGCGACAATTCGCAGGCCCTGCTGGGCCTGAGCCACACCCTGGCGGCCCGGGGCGACCGCGAGGAGGCGATCCATGTGGCGCGCCAGCTGATCGCCGAGGGCAACACCGATCCGCAGGCCTTCCTCTGGCTCGGCCAGCTGCTGCTCTTCATCGGCGAGCCGGCGGAGGCCGAGCCGGTGTTCCGCGACGCCCTGGCCGGCGCGCCGGACAGCGGCCCCGCCGCCATCGGCCTGGCCCGGGCGCTGGAGCGGACCGGTCGGCTCGAAGCGGCGCGCCGCACCGCCGCCGAGGCCGCCGCGCGGCTGCCGCGGGATGCCAAGGTCCAGGCCATCGCCAAGCGCCTCGGCCCGCCCAGTGCCGCGCCCATGCCGGAGGTGGGGCCAACCCCCTCGCGCCTGCGCCGCTGGGTCACCGCCTTCTTCAGCCGTGACGAGGCCTATTGAGGCAGCTGGTCTATTCCGCCGCCTTCCGCCCCGCCACATAGGCCGGCCAGTGCCGGGCCACCACCGGGCTGTCCTCCGCATAGGCGAGGCAGGTGCCGATCTGCGCCGGCTTGCGGCCGTCGCGTCCGGCCTCCTGGCGGGCGGCGCGGCGCCGCGCGTAGCTGGTCTGGAAGGCGACGGTGGCCATCTGCGCCAGCATCTCCCGCAGATGCGTGCAGCCTACCGTGCCGCCGACCCGTTCCTGCACCGCCCGGTTGAAGCCCGGCCCGATCCTCAGGCCGGCGAGCCGGGCGAAGTTCGGCGCCGCCTGCGGGCAGATGGCGTAGGGGCTGAAATCCGTCGCCGCCTCGCAGGACTGGATGACCATCTCGGCATCGATGGTGAGCCGGATCCACATCCCGTGCAGCGCCTCGCCCGGCTCCACGCGGCGGTCCAGCGAGTCGAAGGGGAAGCTCTTGGTATCGGTCAGGTGGCCCTCGATATCGAAGAGGCCGTCCTCGCGCTCGAAGCCGTGCATGTCGATCTGGCGGCGATGCAGGGGCTTGCGCGCGGCGGGCGGGGAGAGGGGCATGGCAGGCTCCCGGCTTTGATGCGTCGCAACAGATGGTCCTTTCCCTATGGCACAGGGCACGCGGTCAGGGAAAGGCGCCAGGGGATGTGCCGAAGGGGAAGCAGCGGTGGCGCTGCAACGCTCCGCGCCGCCTCCGGTTAAACGCGAGCCCGTGGAGCGGATGGCGGCCTGGCGACATCCGGCCTTCCCTCCGGTAGCCTGCGCGCGGCGCCGCTGCGCGTCCTTCCTTTCGAGAGCAGGAGCAGAGCATGCCCGTTGAAGCGAAGTACAAGACCACCGCCACGGCGACCGGCGGCGGCCGCGACGGCAAGACCGCCCTGGCCGATGGCAGCATGGCGCTGCAACTCGCCGTGCCCAAGGAGCTTGGCGGTCCGGGCGGCGACGGCGCCAATCCCGAGAAGCTCTTCGCGCTGGGCTACTCCGCCTGCTTCCTCGGCGCCATGCGCGTCGCCTCCGGCCAGACCAAGATCAAGCTGCCCGAGGGTTCGACGGTGACGGCGACGATCGGCATCGGCCCGCGCTCGGAGGGCGGCTTCGGCATCACCGCCGAACTCGACGTCTATCTGCCCGGCCTGCCGGAGGAAGAGGCGCGCCGGCTCGTCGAGACGACGCACGACATCTGCCCCTATTCCAACGCCATCAAGGCCAGCGTGGACGTCAAGACGACGACCCGCGCCTGACCCCGCGGACGGCGACCGCCCCGCCGCGCGGGGCGGCGCCTCAGCCCAAGGGTTCTCAGCCGAGGGCGCCCTCGGCGCGCAGCAGCGCCTCCACGATCTGCGGATCGACGCCCTCCTGGGTCAGGGCCTCGCCGGGGCCGCGCAGCAGCACGAAGCGCAGATGGCCGTCGCGCACCTTCTTGTCCTTCCGCATCCGGCGCATCAGCGCCTCCAGCGCGAACCGGCGCGGCAGGTCGCCGAGCCGCGCCGGCAGGCCGACAGCCCGCAGATGCGCCTCGACCCGCCCCGGCAGGTCCGGATCGCACAGGCCCAGCAGGCCGGAGAGCCGCGCCGCCAGGCCGAGGCCGATGGCGACGCCCTCCCCATGCAGCAGGCTGCCGTCATAGCCGCACTCAGCCTCGATGGCGTGGCCGAAGGTATGGCCGAGGTTGAGCAGGGCGCGCCCCCCCTCGGCGCTCTCCTCCCGCTCGTCGGCGGCGACCACGGCGGATTTCAGGCGGCAGCTCTCCATAACGGCATGGCGCAGCGCGGCGGGATCGCCGGCCACCGCCTTCGCCCCCTCGGCCTCGCACCACGTCCAGAGCGGGCCCTGCAGCAGCCCGTGCTTGGCCACCTCGGCATAGCCGGCGCGCAGTTCGCGGGGCGGCAGGGTGGCGAGCACGCCGGTATCGGCCAGCACGATGCGCGGCTGATGGAAGGCGCCGGCCAGGTTCTTGCCGGCGCGCAGGTTGATGCCGGTCTTGCCGCCGACCGAGGAATCGACCTGGGCCAGCAGGGTGGTGGGCACCTGCACGAAGGGCAGGCCGCGCAGCGCCGTGGCGGCGACGAAGCCCGCCAGGTCGCCGACGACGCCGCCGCCCAGCGCCAGCACCGCCGTGCCGCGGTCGATGCCGGCGGCCAGCATGTCCTCCAGGACCGAGCCGTAGGTGGCGAGGCCCTTGCTGGCCTCGCCGGGCGGCACGGTGAGGCTGGCGCGGATCTCGATGCCCGCCTCCTCCAGCCCGGCGCGGAGCGCCGGCAGGTGCAGCGCGGCGACGGAGGCATCGCTCAGGATGGCCAGCCGGCGCGCCGGCAGGGCGGGGGCGAGCAGGGCACCGGCGCGGGCCAGCAGCCCTTCGCCCACCACGACGTCATAGCCCCGCGCGCCGAGGCCGACCGGCAGGCGGGCCGGCGGGGAGAAGCCGTCCAGGGCGCCCTGGACGCGGTCGGTGGTCGCTTCGGGGTTCTCGTCCAGACAGTCCACGATCAGATCGGCCTCGGCATAGAGGTGGTGACGGGCGGCCATCAGCCGCCGCAGGACCTCGACCGGGTCCTGGTTCAGGAACATCGGCCGGGTCGCCCGGCCGGAGACGCGCGGCAGCAGCACCGGCAGGGCGCAGCGCAGCCAGACGGCGACGGCGCCGGCCTCGCGGATGGCGCGGCGGGTCTCGGCATCGGCATAGGCGCCGCCGCCGGTGGCCAGCACCACCGGCGGGCCGGCGAGCAGGCGGCTGATGACGCGGCGCTCGCCCTCGCGGAAATGCGGCTCGCCGTAGCGGGCGAAGATCTCGGTGATGGGCTGGCCGGCGGCGGCCTCGATCTCGGTATCGGCGTCACGGAAGGGCAGGCCCAGGCGCTGCGCCAGGCGCTTGCCGATGGAGGACTTGCCGGCGCCGGGCATGCCGATCAGCACCACGGCGCGCGCGGCGGCCGGGGCGGGGACCGGGGTGGCGGCCGGCGCGGGGGCGGGACCGGGAGCCGGCGGTGCGGCGGGCGGAACGATGGTGAGGCTGAGGTTGCGTGACACGGTGGCGGAAGGTAGCACATCACGCTCCGCGCGCGAGGATACCCCCGGCTGCCATGTTCCGCCGTCCGATTCTGCTCCTTGTCCTGGTCCTCGTCGTCGCCCTGCTGGGCGGCCTGCTGGTGATGGCCGCCTTTCCGCCGGCGGTGACGCCGCAGGCGGTCGAGCGCACCCTGCCCAACGAGCGCTTCGGCACGCGGTGAGCCAGGCGCCCTGGTGAGCCAGGTATCCGGCGGCCCGCGCCGGGCGCCGTCCACCGGCCGGGGAGGACGCGATCCGTTGAGACCCCTCCATCGCCCGGCGCCGCCGGCCCGTTCCGGCCGCCGGCCCCGCTGAGGCGCCGCGCATGGACCGCCACCTGGAAGCCTTTCTGGAGATGCTGGCCGCCGAGCGGGGGGCGGCGCGCAACACCCTCGCCGCCTATCGCGCCGATCTGGAGGAGGCGGCCGGTGTCCTGCGCCGCCGCCACGGCACCGCCCTGGCGGCCGCCGGGGAGGCGCCGCTGCGCGCCTATCTCGCCGGGCTGACCGATTCCGGCCTCTCGCCGCGCACCGCCGCGCGGCGGCTCTCGGCGCTGCGGCAGTTCTTCCGCTTCCTGGCGCGGGAGGGCGTCCGGCCGGACGACCCGACCGAGCTGCTCGACCGCCCGCGCCAGCCGCAGCCGGTGCCGAAGGCGCTGCGGGTCGGGGAGGTCACGGCCCTGCTCGAGGCGGCCGCCGGCCTGCCGGGCCGCCGTGGTCCGCTCGCCGTCGCGCTCCTGGAGATGCTCTATGCCTCGGGGCTGCGCGCCAGCGAGCTGGTCGGCCTGCCGGGCAACGCCCTCTCCGAGGAGAGCCCGCTGATCCTGGTTCGGGGCAAGGGCGGCAAGGAGCGGCTGGTGCCGGTCTCGGCCCGGGCCCGCGCCGCGGTCCTGGCGCTGCGCGAGGGCGGGGGGCCGGGGCGCTGGCTCTTCCCGTCCTACGGCGCCTCCGGCCATCTGACGCGGCAGAGCCTGGTGCTGCTGACCAAGCAGGCCGCGCTGGCGGCGGGGCTCGATCCCGCCCGCGTCAGCCCGCACGTGCTGCGCCATTCCTTCGCCACGCATCTGCTGGAGGGCGGCGCCGATCTGCGGGCGCTGCAGATGCTGCTCGGCCACGCCGATATCGCGACGACGCAGATCTACACCCGGGTGCTCGAGGAGCGGCTGCGCCTGCTGGTGGAGACCCACCACCCGCTGGCCTCGACCGGCCCGTCGTGACAGGCTCATCGGTGCCACCGAGGAGGGAGTCGAGGCCATGCTGACCGGACGCTGCCACTGCCGGGCCATCCGCTACGCGGTGCCGCGGGAGGCGGTGCTGCATCACGCCCTCTGCCATTGCGGGGATTGCCGCCGCCACGCCGGCGCGCCGATGGTCGGCTGGGCCATGGTGCCGGCGGAGAGTCTCGTCGTCCACGGCAGCCCGAAGGTCTATGCCTCCTCCGCGCGGGGCCGCCGCAGCTTCTGCCCGGACTGCGGCACCGGCCTGTTCTATGCCAACGAGGAGAACCTGCCCGGCCTGGTCGATATCCAGACCGGCACGCTGGACGATCCCGCCGCCCTGCCGCCGGGGGCGCAGATCCAGGTCGCGGAGCGGCTGCCCTGGATGGCCGCGCTCGATGGCCTGCCGGCGTTCGAGCGCTATCCAGGCTGAGGCGGTCGCGCGCGCGGCCTTCCCGCATGGCCTCCCCCCTGGCCTTGCCGTTCCGTCTGCGCTAGGCCACCCCCTCTTCCGCGCCCGGGGGCTGAACCGGGTGCCGCCTGGACACGGGATCGCGATGCGCCATTTTCTGGATTTCGAGAAGCCGCTGGCCGAGCTGGAAGGCAAGATCGAGGAACTGCGGCGCACCACGGATGCCGGCGGCATCGACGTGGCGGAGGAGGTCGGCAAGCTGTCCGACAAGGCCGCGAAGCTGCTTTCGGCGACCTATGCCAAGCTGACCCCCTGGCAGAAGACCCAGGTCGCCCGCCACCCCGACCGGCCCAAGGCGCTGGCCTATGTCGCGGCGCTGATCGAGGATTTCGTGCCGCTGGCCGGAGATCGCGCCTTCGCCGATGACGCGGCGGTGGTGGGCGGCATGGGGCGCTTCCACGGCCGCGCCGTGATGGTGCTCGGCACCGAGAAGGGCACCGATACCGAGAGCCGGGTGAAGCACAATTTCGGCATGGCCCGGCCGGAGGGCTACCGCAAGGCGCGGCGGCTGATCGAGCTGGCCGGGCGCTTCGGCCTGCCGGTGCTGAGCTTCGTCGACACCGCCGGGGCCTTCCCCGGCATCGAGGCCGAGGCGCGCGGCCAAGCCGAGGCCATCGCCCGCTCGATCGAGGCCTGCCTGGACGCGCCGGTGCCGGTGGTCTCGGCGATCATCGGCGAGGGCGGCTCGGGCGGCGCCATCGCACTCGCCGCCGCCGACCGGGTGCTGATGCTGGAGCACTCGATCTATTCGGTGATCAGCCCCGAGGGCTGCGCCAGCATCCTGTGGCGCGATGCCGCCCAGGCCAGCACCGCGGCCGATGCGCTGAAGCTGACCGCCCAGGACCTCTCCCGCCTCGGACTGATCGACCAGGTGGTGCCCGAGCCGCTGGGCGGCGCGCACCGCGACCCGGCGGCGGCGATGTCCGCCCTCGGCGCGCGGATGTGGGAATGCCTGGAGCCGCTGCTGGCGCTGGATGGCGGGCGGCTGAAGGCGCGGCGGCGCGAGAAGTTCCTCGAGATGGGCCGCCACGGCGTCGTCTGAGAAGGCCCGCCGCACCGGCCTTCTCCAGCGGTCACGGGCCCGGATTCAGCGGGCCGCCCCCATGGAGCCGAGCAGCACCCCGCGCAGCAGGCCGAGGTAGCGCGCGCACATCGCCGCCTCGTCCTGCCGCAGCGCCAGGGCCTCGGCCGCCGCCTGCCGCCGTGCCACCTCCGCCCCGCCCCGCAGCACCGTGGCCAGGGCCGTGGCCAGGGCCGCCGCGTCGCCGGTGGGGGCCAGGCAGGCGACCTCCACGGCCTCCTCGCCCAGCCCCTCCAGCGCCGCCTCGCTCGCCACCACCGGGCAGCGCCGCAGCGCCGCCTCGAGGAAGGCGAGGGGATAGCCCTCCAGCCGCGAGGGCAGCAGCAGCGCATCCGCCGCCTCCAGCAGCGCGCCGGCATCCTGGCGGAAGCCGAGCAGCCGCAGCGGGGGGGTGTCGCCACGGGCGGCGCGCCGGAGGGCGGCCTCCAGTGTCGGTGGCGCCCCGGCGCCGGCCACGGCGAGCACCGCCGGCG
>NZ_JBSXMU010000028.1:0-41442 GCF_054073225.1 Teichococcus aerofrigidensis | reverse complement strand
GTGGAGGCCCTGCGCGCCGAGGCCGCGCGGCTCAACCAGACCGTCACCGCCGACCGCGCCACCATCGAGGCACGGCTGGCCGACATCGCCCGCCTGACCCAGCAGGTGCAGCAGCTCACCGCGCTGCGCGACGAGCTGGAGCGCCGCGCCGAGCAGGCCCTGGCCCGTGCCGGCAGCGAGGGCGAGGCGCGCGCGGCGGCCGAGGCGCAGAGCGGCGAGCATGCCCGGCTGGCCGAGAGCGCGCGGGCCCAGGTGGCGCTGCTGACGCGGCAGGTCACCGAGCTGCGCGACGAGATCGCCCGCGTCTCGGCCCTGCTGAGCCGCGAGGAGCAGGAAGGGCGCGACAAGGACGCGCAGATCACCCAGCTCGGCCAGCGGCTGAACGCCGCGCTGGCGGCGCGGGTCGAGGAGTTGCAGCGCTATCGCAGCGATTTCTTCGGCCGGCTGCGCGCGGTGCTGGGCGACCGGCCGGATGTCCGCATCGTCGGCGACCGCTTCGTCTTCCAGAGCGAGGTGCTCTTCCCGGTCGGCAGCGCCGAACTCTCCGCCACCGGCCGGCAGCAGCTGCAATCCCTGGCCAGGGAGCTGCTGGAGGTGAGCCGCCGCTTTCCGCCGGACCTGCCCTGGGTGCTGCGCGTCGACGGCCACGCCGATCGCAGCCCGATCCGCGGCAGCACGCGCTACGCCTCGAACTGGGAGCTCTCCTCCGCCCGCGCCATCGCCGTGGCGCAGCTGCTGATCGCGGAGGGCCTGCCGGCCGAGCATGTGGCGGCCACCGCCTTCGCCGAGCACCAGCCCCTCGACCCCGGCGACTCGCCCGAGGCCCTGGCCCGCAACCGCCGCATCGAGTTGCGGCTCACCGACCGCTGAGGCCGGCGCGTGGGACGATGCGGCGCCGAGACGAGGCGGGACCGGGGATTTTCCGACTTGCCGAGTTTGCTGTCAGGCACAGCGGATTCCGCCATCGGGGCGACGCCCCGCCAGTCGCCTCGCCGGCTTGTCCGTGACTTATCCCCAGGCTGATCCACCGGATCTGGGGATGAATGCGGGACCGCCCTGAGGGAACGCGACGGAGGCGGGGAATGGAGGGATCGCGCGGATATGCGAGAGGGGGGACTCGAACCCCCATGACCGAAGTCGGACGATTTTGAGTCGTCTGCGTCTACCGTTCCGCCACTCTCGCGGGCGCCGCGACGGCATAGCGCATGCCGGCCAGCGCGTCACGCGGTGATGCGGGGAGAGGGGGTCTGGCTCCGCCGCATGGCGCTTGACCCGTCCTCCCGCCGGCGCCAGCTTGCTCCGCCCGGACGGCCGTTCTGCCGAGGAGCCCGCATGAACCAGCTCGCCAAGCCTGTCGCGACGGCTGATGCCGTGAGCCTCGATCCCGTCTGGTGCCGCATCCGCGACGAGGCCCAGCGGGCGGCCGTGCAGGAGCCGGAGCTGGCGGGCTTCCTTCACGCCGCGGTGCTGCAGCACGACACGCTGGAATCCGCCCTGGCCGGACGGATCGCGGCGCGGCTGGAGCACGCCGACCTGCCGAGCGCGCTGCTGCGCCGCAGCCTGGAGCGCCATCTGGCCGAGGACCCGGCGCTGCGCCACGCCGTGCGCCGCGACATCCTGGCCGTGGTGGACCGCGACCCGGCCACCAGCCGCGCCTTGGAGCCCCTGCTCTACTACAAGGGCTTCCACGCGCTGGGCGCGCATCGCCTCGCCCATGCGCTGTGGCTGGAAGGCCGGCGCGACCTGGCGCTCTGGGTGCAGTCGCGCAGCTCGTCGGTGTTCCAGACCGATATCCACCCGGCGGTTCGCATGGGCCACGGCATCTTCCTCGATCATGCGACCGGCCTGGTCATCGGCGAGACGGCCCTGATCGAGGACGATGTCTCGCTGCTGCAGGGTGTGACGCTGGGCGGCACCGGCAAGGAATGCGGTGACCGTCATCCGAAGATCCGCCACGGGGTGCTGATCGGGGCCGGGGCGAAGGTGCTGGGCAATATCGAGGTGGGCGCCTGCGCCCGCGTCGCCGCCGGCTCGGTGGTGCTGAAGCCGGTGCCCTCGGGGTCCACGGTGGCCGGGGTGCCGGCCCGGGTCGTGGGCCAGGCGGGCTGCGCCGAGCCCTCGCGCGCCATGAACCAGATGCTGGATACCGGGTCGAACTGATGCCGCTGCTGATCGCGGCGCTCGCCGCGGCCGCCCCGCTCCTGGCCATGGCGTCGGAGCGGTGGGGCGGGCTGAACCCCTGCCTGCTCTGCCTCTGGCAACGCTGGCCCTACTGGATCGCCGCCGCCCTGGCGCTTGGCGCCCTGCTGCTGCCACGCCGGCTGATGCTCACCCTGGCGGGGATCGCGGTGCTGGCTTCCGCCGCCGTGGCGCTGGTGCATGTCGGGGTCGAGGCGCATTGGTGGCCCTCCCCCCTGCCCGGCTGCGCCGCGCCCAGCGCCGGCGGCGCGCGCAGCGTGGAGGATCTGATGAGCAGCCTCGCCGCCACCCCGGCCAAGCCCTGCGACGAGGCGACGTTCCTCATTCCCGGCCTGCCGGTCTCGATGGCGGCGATGAACCTGCTCTATGCCCTGGGGCTGGGCGGCTTCGCCCTGGCGATGGCGCGGCGACGGCGCTGAGCCGGCGGTTCCGCCTCAGCTCTCCAGCTCGGTGTCCCAGTAGAGATAGTCGCGCCAGCTTTCGTGCAGGTAGTTGGGCGGAAACATCCGTCCATTGTCCTGCAGTTCCCAGCTCGTCGGCTGGCGCGGCGTGTGGCGCGGGAACATGCGGATCTCCTGCGGCAGCTTCGAGCCTTTCCGCAGGTTGCAGGGGCCGCAGGCGGTGACGACATTCTCCCAGCTCGTGCGGCCGCCCCGGCTGCGCGGGATCACATGGTCGAAGGTCAGTTCCGGGGTCGGATGCTCCTGGCCGCAATAGACGCAGGAGAAGCCGTCGCGCAGGAAGACGTTGAAGCGGGTGAAGGCCGGACGCCGCGCCGCCGGGATGTACTCGCGCAGCGCGATGACGCTGGGCAGGCGGATCGTGTGGTTGGGCGAGCGGACGGCGGTCTCGTATTCCGATAGCACCGAGACGCGGTCAAGATAGACCGCCTTCACCGCGTCCTGCCATGACCACAGCGACAGAGGATAGTACGACAGCGGACGGAAATCCGCGTTCAGCACCAAGGCCGGGAAGCCGCCGGACCCAGTGCCGTGGCCTCCCAGTGACATCCCGTCAGGCAAACGCCGCTCCTTTCAAGCTGCGCGCCTCAAGCCATGGGGCCGGTCCGGTCGGGCAGGCCCCAGATTTCGTGGCGCCGCCGGTGTGCAGCGGATTCATGCCAGCCCCGCGCGACCGGCGCAACCACTCGCCTCGCAGGTTTCACGCCACGGTCACGCTGCCCCGCCCGGCCCCGCCGCCAGCCGTTGCAGGAACAGCGCTCCGGCCGAGAGGCCGGCCTCGTCGATGCCATGGGCCAGGCGCGGGGTGTAGAGCGACTCGACCGGGACCCCGGCGGCCCGCAGCGCCCGTTCGGCGGCGCGGCTCGCCTCGGCCGGAACCACCTCGTCCGCCTCGCCATGGACCAGCAGCACCGGCGGCCGGGCGCGGATCTCGGCGGCCAGGCTCTCCTCGCCGATCAGCCGGCCGGAATAGGCCAGGATGCCGGCCGGCGGCACGGCCCGGCGCAGGCCCGTATACAGCGCCATCATCGCGCCCTGGCTGAAGCCCATCAGCGCCACCGCGCCCGGCGGCAGGTCCGCCGCCACGCATTCGGCCTCGATCAGCGCGTCCAGCTGCGGCCGCGCGGACTGGATGCCGGCCAGCAGCGCCGCCGGGCTGCGGTCCTCCAGGCTGAACCATTGCCGGCCATAGGGGCCGCCGTCGCAATCCTGCGGCGCATGGGGCGCGATGAACAGCGCATCGGGCACCGCCTGCGCCCAGTGCGGCGCCAGGTCGATCAGGTCGTTGCCGTCGGCGCCGTAGCCGTGCAGCAGGAGGACGAGCATCCTCGCGGCGCCTCCCGACTTCGGTCCCCAACGCGGTCCATCCAGCCTGGCCATCCGGGCCTCCTCTTGCTGCGGTCAGGCTCCATCCGCTACGCGCGAAGCATCATGGCCGCAACCGTCGTCACGCGCTTCGCCCCCAGCCCGACCGGCCAGCTGCACCTGGGCCATGCGCACAGCGCCCTGCTCGGCTGGCGGCTGGCGCGCGAGACCGGCGGCCGCTTCCTGCTGCGCATCGAGGATATCGACCCGGTGCGCTGCCGGGCCGGGTTCATCGGCGGCATCGAGGAGGACCTCACCTGGCTCGGCCTCGACTGGGACGGGCCGGTGCGCCGCCAGTCCAGCCATCTGGACGAATACCGGGCCGTGCTCGACCGGCTGACCGATGCGGGGCTGCTCTACCCCTGCTTCTGCACCCGCGCCGAGATCGCCCGCGAGATCGCCGCCATCGGCCATGCGCCGCACGGGCCGGACGGTCCGCTCTACCCCGGCACCTGCCGCCATCTCACGCCGGCCGCGCGGGCCGGGCGCCTCGCCTCCGGCGCGCCCTATGCGCTGCGCCTCGACATGGCGGCGGCGCTGCGCCGGCTGAAGGGGCCGCTCTCCTTCCTGGAATGCGGCGAGGGCCGCCGCCGCTGCGATCCGGCCCGCTTCGGCGACGTGGTGCTGGCGCGGAAGGACATTCCCGCCTCCTACCACCTCTGCGTCACGCATGACGACGCCCTGCAGGGCGTGTCGCTGGTGACGCGGGGGGAGGACCTGCGCCCGGCGACCGATCTGCACCGCCTGTTGCAGGCGCTGCTCGGCTGGCCGGCGCCGCGCTACCGCCACCACCCCCTGCTGCTGGGCGCCGACGGGCGGCGCCTGTCGAAGCGCGACGGGGCGCCGACGCTGGCCGCCCTGCGGCAGGCGGGCCACAGCCCGGCCGAGGTGCGGGCGATGGCCCTGGCCGGCCAGCCTCAGCTGCGGCCGTAGGTGTCCTCGAAACGGACGATGTCGTCCTCGCCGAGATAGGCGCCGGACTGCACCTCGATCAGCGTCAGCGGGATCATGCCGGGGTTCTCCATGCGGTGCACGCAGCCCAGCGGCAGGTAGATGGACTCGTTCTCGCGCAGCATGATGCGCTCGGAATCCCGCTCGACGATGGCGGTGCCGGCCACCACCACCCAATGCTCAGCACGGTGGAAGTGCTTCTGCAGGGAGAGCTTGGCGCCGGGCTTGACCGAGATCTTCTTCACCTGGAAGCGGTCGCCCTTGATCAGCCCCTCGTAATGGCCCCAGGGGCGGTACATGCGGCGATGCTCGGTCGCCTCCTTCCGCCCGTGGGCCTTGAGCTGGCCGAGGAGGGTCTTGACCTCCTGCGCCCGGTCCCGGTGCATGGCCAGCACGGCATCGTCGGTGACGACGATCACCGCGTCCTCCAGCCCGACGACGGCGGTGAGCACGCCCTCGGTGCGGACGTAGCAGTTGCGGGCATCGAGCAGCTCGACCGGACCGGTCGTCGCATTGCCCGCCGCATCCTTCTCCGACACATCCCACAGCGCCGCCCAGGAGCCCACGTCGGACCAGCCGATGGCGGCCGGCACCACCACGGCGCGACGGGTCTTCTCCATCACCGCGTAGTCGATGGAGATGTCCGGCGCGGCCCGGAAGGCGGCGGGGTCGAGGCGGACGAAGTCGAGGTCGCGGGTCGAGGCGGCGACGGCGGCGCGGGCGGCGGCGAGCACCTCGGGCGCCAGCGCCTCCAGCTCCTCCAGCAGCGTGCGCGCGCTGGCGACGAACATGCCCGAGTTCCACAGGTGCCGCCCATCGGCCAGGAAGCCGGCGGCGGTGGCCGCGTCCGGCTTCTCGACGAAACGGGCGATGGTGGAGACGCCCTCCAGGCCGGCGACCGGCGCGCCGGTCTCGATATAGCCATAGCCGGTCTCGGGCGCGGTCGGCCGCATGCCGAAGGTGGCGATATGGCCGGCGCGGGCGGCGGCGGCGGCGCGCGTCAGGGCGGCGTGCAGGGCGGGCACGTCGCGGATCGCGGCATCGGCCGCCATCAGCCAGAGGATGGCCTCGGGATGCGCCTCCTGCGCCAGGACCGCGGCGACGGCGATGGCCGGGGCGCTGTTGCGGCCAACCGGCTCCAGCACGATGCGCGGCTCGGCCACGCCGCCGAGGCGGAGCTGCTCCGCCACCAGGAAGCGGTGCTCCTCGTTGCAGACGACGATCGGCGCGCGGAAGCCTGACCCCTCCGCCCGGGCGGCGGTCTCCTGCAGCATGGTGCGCTCGCTCAGCAGAGGCCAGAACTGCTTCGGGAAGCCTTCCCGCGACAGGGGCCAGAGGCGGCTGCCACTTCCTCCGCAGAGGATCACCGGCACAATCGGATCGGTTGGGGAGCCGGGCATGCAGTCAACCTTCGCTGGAATCATGGGACGAGGTTCTAAGGACCAGTCCAAAAAAAGAAAAGCCGCCCCGGTTGCAGCCGGGGCGGCCCATTGTTCACGACTTGGTGGAGGCTGTTAACCCGCCATCGCCGCTTCCTTCTTCTTGCGAAGGCCCGGCAGCAGCATCATGCCCAGCGCCAGGGCGGAGATCGCCAGCAGCACACCGGAGATCGGCCGCTCGACGAAGACCATCGGGTCACCGCGCGAGAGCAGCATGGCGCGGCGCAGGTGCTCCTCCATCATCGGGCCGAGCACGAAGCCGACCAGCAGCGGCGCCGGCTCCATCTTCAGCTTGGAGAAGACATAGCCGAGCACGGCGAAGAACACCGTCTGGTAGACGTCGAAGACGTTGTTGTTGATGGAGTACACGCCGATCGCGCAGAAGGTCAGGATCGCCGGGTACATGAATTTGTAAGGGACCTGCAGCAGCTTCACCCACATGCCGATCATCGGCAGGTTGATGACGAGCAGCATCAGGTTGCCGATCCACATGGAGCAGATCAGGCCCCAGAACAGGTCGGGCTGCGCCTCGACCATGCGCGGCCCGGGCTGGATGCCCTGGATGATCAGGGCGCCCACCATCAGCGCCATGACGGCGTTGGAGGGGATGCCCAGCGTCAGCAGCGGGATGAAGCTGGTCTGCGCCGCGGCGTTGTTCGCCGCCTCGGGACCGGCCACGCCCTCGATGGCGCCATTGCCGAACTCGTCACGCCCCTTGGAGAGCTTGCGCTCCATCATGTAGGAGCCGAAGGAGGCCAGCGAGGCGCCGCCACCGGGCAGGATGCCCAGCGCCGAGCCGATGATCGTGCCGCGGAGCACGGACGGCGTGGCGCGCTTCCATTCCTCCTTGGTCAGGAACAGGCTGCCGACCTTGGCGGAGAGCACCGAGCGGACCTCGGGACGCTCCAGGTTCAGGATGATCTCGGCGATGCCGAACACGCCCATGGCGATGGCGGCGAAGTTCAGGCCGTCCGACAGCTCGGGAATGCCGAAGGTGAAGCGCTGCTGACCGGTCTGCACGTCGGTGCCGACCAGGCCGAGCGCCACGCCCAGCACCACCATGCCCACCGACTTCACCACCGAGCCCTGCGCCAGCACGGCCGAAATGATCAGGCCCAGCAACATGAGCGAGAAGTAGTCGGCCGGTCCGAAGGACAGCGCCACCTGGGTCAGCAGCGGACCCGAGGCGGCGACGAGGATGGTGGCGACGGAACCGGCGAAGAAGGAGCCCAGCGCCGAGATGGCCAGCGCCGCGCCGGCGCGGCCGTTGCGCGCCATCTTGTAGCCTTCCAGCGTGGTCACCACCGAGGAGACCTCGCCCGGCAGGTTCAGCAGGATGGCGGTGGTCGAGCCACCATACTGGGCACCGTAGTAGATGCCGGCCAGCATGATGATGGCCGTGACCGCCGGCTGGCCGAAGGTGATCGGCAGCAGCAGGGAGATGGTCGCGACCGGCCCGATACCCGGCAGCACGCCGATGGCCGTGCCGATGAAGGCGCCGAGCAGCGCGAAGAGCAGGTTGTCGAAGCTGAGCGCGACACTGAAGCCGTGCGCCAGGTTGGCGAGAAGAAGTTCCATGGTCGTCCCTGTGCCTCAGAAGGTCGGCCAGACGTTCACGCGGATGTCGAGCTCATAGATGAACACCCACCAGCAGAGGGCCAGCAGGAACACCACGCAGCCCAGCACGCCGAGGGGCCTGTGCTCCGGATCGGCCAGGGCCGAGACGACCACCATGGCGGTGATGGCCAGGAACAGGCCGCCCTGGTCCAGCAGCACGCCGAAGACGGTCATCGCCGCCAGGATCACCGCCATCTTCCGCCAGCCCGGGCTGACCGCCATGATGGCGGCGCCGATGCACATGGCGATGCCCAGCGCGTACCAGTTGGCGGACAAGGCCGGGATCGCCGCCAGCATCGGATAGGCGAAGATGGCCACCGCGACGCCGACGAAGAGCGTGGTGAAGTCGAGCTTGGTCCACTTCTCCAGCGGGTCGAGGCCGCCGAAGAAGGAGGTGACCAGGACAATCATCCCCAGCCCGAGTTCCAGCCAGAAAACGAGCATCGGCATGTAGCCGGGGCCCATGCGTCGCGCCGAGCCCAGCGTGTGCTCGGTGTTCAGCCAAAGGCCGATTGCCGCCAGCAGCACCAGAAAGATGCCGGAGGCAAGGTCTTTCGCGTTAATCCTCATGCCGATCCCTTCTTGAACCCGCGCGCCGGAGGCACGCCCCTGTGCACTGGGCACTGAAGGGCCCTGTCAGATGCCGGGGCCCTTGTCGTGATGCTTTAGCTCTTTGATGGCAGGTTGGGTCCGGACGGCCTTTGCCATCCGGGCCTCGCTTATCGTGGAAGGGCTGGTCTGTCAGGCGTCCTGCCGGCTCTGCGCGGCGGCGCCGGAAGCGTCACGCCGTCAGTCTTGGGACATGTCCCGGCAACGCCCTGCTTCTTACCCTCCCCTTCCTTATCGTCGGAATGCCGCGCAACCTATGGCACGGCGCCGCGCATCGGCAAGGCGCGTGAATATTATGGACGAAAGTTCATCTTACTGCAGCGCAATAAAGTTAGCCCCGTCGCATCCAATGCGTCTCGAATGGGAAGTTTTCATTGATGAAGCGCGATAATCTGACCAACGACCCCTCCCGCAGGTTGCGGGACTCCAGCCGGGCACTCGCCCCCGCGCTGATCGCCCTGCGTCGGGACCTGCACGCCCATCCGGAACTGGCCTTCGAGGAGCGGCGCACCGCCGGCCTCGTCGCCGCCGAACTCGGCCGCCTCGGCATCCCGCACCGCACCGGCGTCGGCCGCACCGGCGTGCTGGGCATGATCGAGGGCGGGCTGCCCGGCCCGACGCTGGCCATCCGGGCCGACATGGACGCGCTGCCGATCCAGGAGGAGACCGGCCTGCCCTTCGCCAGCGCCGTCCCCGGCAAGATGCATGCCTGCGGCCACGACATCCACACCGTCACCCTGCTCGGCGTCGCCGCGCTGCTCCAGGAGATGGCGCCGCAGCTCGCCGGCCGCGTCGCGCTGGTGTTCCAGCCGGCGGAGGAGACGCTGGAGGGCGCGGCGGCGATGATCGCCGATGGCGCGGCCGAGGGGCTCGACATGGCGCTTGGCTTCCACAACCATCCCGACATGCCCGTCGGCAGCCTCGGCTTCGTGCGCGGCGCCTGCCTCGCCGCCGCCGACCGCTTCGACCTCGTGCTGCGCGGCCGCTCGGGCCATGCCGCGCATCCCTATGCCGCCGTGGACCCGATCGTCGCCGCGGCCCATTTCGTCACCCAGGCGCAGACCGTCGTCTCGCGCGAGGTCCGGCCGCTGCATCCGGCCGTCGTCACCATCGGCCAGTCGACCGGCGGCACCACCTACAACATCATCCCCGAGCGGGTGCATCTGAAGGGTTCGGTCCGCACCCTGCACCCCGCGGCGCGGGACACGGCGGAAGCGGCGCTGCGCCGCCTGGCCGAGGGCATCGCCACCGGGCTGCGCGTCACCGCCAGCATGGAGTATCAGCGCATGGTGCCGCCGCTGGTGAACGACGACCGCGTGCTCGAACCGGCGGTCGCCGCGCTGGCCGCCCAGTTCGGCGAGGCCGCGCTGCTGGAGGGCGAGCCCAGCATGGGCTCGGAGGATTTCTCCGCCTTCGCCGAGCGGGTTCCGGCCTTCCAGCTTCGCATCGGCGCCGGCGCCCCCGGCCGCGCGGATCGCCTGCACAACGCCGATTACCAGCCCGACGAGGCCTGCATCCCCAACGGCGTCGAGGCGCTCTCGCGCATCGCCCTCGACCTGCTGTCGCGCCACAACTGAAAGGAATCGAACGGATGAAGATCTGTGTGTTCGGGGCGGGGGCGATCGGCGGCCATCTCGCCGCGCGCCTGGCGCTCGGCGGCGCCGAGACCAGCGTCGTGGCGCGCGGGCCGCAACTGGCGGCGATCCGCGAGAAGGGCCTGACCATCCAGGCGCCCGACGGCCACCACACGGTGCGCTTGGCGGCGGACAGCGCCGCGGCGCTGGGGCCGCAGGATGCCGTCATCGTCACCGTCAAGGCGCCCTCCCTGCCGCAGGTGGCGGCGGCGATCGGCCCCCTGCTCGGGCCGGACACCACCGTGGCCTTCGTGATGAACGGCATCCCCTGGTGGTACTTCGACCGGCACGGCGGCGATCTCGAGGGCCGCCGGCTGCCGGCGATCGATCCGGGCGAGGCGGTGCGGCAGGCGGTGGGCATCGACCGCACCCTGGGCGGCGTGGTCTATTCCGCCTGCACCGTCACCGAGCCGGGCGTGATCAAGGTGGAGCACGCCAGCAACCGCGTCATCCTGGGCGAGCCGGACGGGCGCGACAGCCCGCGCGCCCGCGCCATCGCCGAGGCGCTGAGCGCCGGCGGCATCTCGGGCGAGGTGACGGACGCCATCCGGCGGGAAGTCTGGGCCAAGCTGATGGGCAATCTGGCGCAGGGGCCCTTCACCATTCTCTCGCGCCAGGGCATCGGCCCGACCCTCGCCGAGCCGGCGGTGCGCGCGGCGATCCTGCGCGCCATGAAGGAGGCCATGGCGGTGGCCGCGGCCCTCGGCCATCCCTTCGAGTACGACCTGGAGAAGCGCGTCGCCGGTTCCGCCAAGCTGGCGCACAAGCCCTCCATCCTGCAGGATCTGGAGCTGGGCCGGCCGATGGAGGTCGAGGCGCTGTTCCGCACGCCGTTGCAGCTGGCCCGCCTTGCCGGGGTGGAGACGCCGACCCTCGACCTCTCCGTGGCCCTCGCCACCCAGGCGGCCACCGCCGCCGGACTCTACGCGCCGCCCGCCTGACCGGAGCGAAACCGCCGGGGCGGCCTCGTCACGCCCCGGCCGGCAGCGCCGACTGCCCCAGCACCCAGCCTTCCCAGCGCCGCACCCAGGGATCCGCAGGCACGAAATCCGGCCGGGCGCCCTCCAGCACGCCGATGACGCAGAGCAGGCCGAGCAGGCTGTCGAACCGGTCCTCGCCCGCCGCATCCGCGCCGAAGCCATCGTCCAGCGCCGCCGCCAGCGCGGGATCCGCCGACACGTCCAGCCTCACCATCGCCAGCCGCAGGGCGGGCGCGGCGGCGCGGCGCACCTCGGGGACGCGTTTGCTGCCCCCGAGCACGAGGCCGAGATGGCGCAGGGCCTCGGCGGGATAGGTTTCCGCCAGCACCGCGCGGCCCGGCGCCAGCAGCGCGCGGACGGAGCCCTCGAAGGGCCAGAGGCGGAGCGGCACGCCCGCCGCCAGCGCGGGGTGGAGCCAGTCGCGCCAGGCCGAGATCGCCGCCTTGCCGGTCTGGTTGGCGCCGAGCGTCCAGAAGAGCGGGGCGCCGGCGGGGCGCTCGGCGGTCGCCAGATCGCAGAGGCGGCAGAGGGCGCGCGGCCCCTCCAGGCCCAGCGCCGCCGCATGGGCGGCGCGCGTCATGCCGCGCAGGCCGCGCGCCGGGTAGAAGGGGCGCGCCGGCGACACCGTCTCGAGCCCGGCGCTGACCTCGAAGAAACCAGGGGTCTCGCCGAGGCCGCGCAGGAAGGCCGGGAAGCTCTCCTCCGGCCGGGTCGCGGCATAGGCGCGCGGCAGGCCGAGCGGCAGGTCGAGCCCGAACAGCAGCGGGTGGCCCTCCGCCAGCAGACGCGCGGTGAGCGCCGCCGGATCGCCCACGGGGCGGGGCGCGCCGGCGCGCCAGCCCGCCGCGTCCCGGCGCGCCAGCGTCACCCAGCGCTTGCGGGGGTCGATGCTCCAGTCGGCATGGGCGGCCAGCACGGTGCCGGCCTCCTGCTCCGGGCTCAGCCGATCGGCCGCTGCGCCCGCTCCAGCAGGCGGGCGAAGAAGCCCGGCTTCTTCGGCTCGCTGGCCTTGGCCGCGGCCGCGGTGGCCTGTTCGCGCTCCTGCGCCTTCATGGACAGCCACTTCTCCAGGCTGACCCCGGCCTTGGCGGCGCGCTTCGCCTCATAGGCGCGCTGCCCTTCCGTCAGCTTCGGCTGACCCTTCGCCTTCTCCGCCATGATCCCTCATCCTCGCGGCACCCACGCCGGCAGGGTGAATGCCGCGCGGCAGGGCCCGCCGCAAGGGGTTGCATCTGGCGCCCGCCACGTCACTCTTTCCGGCATGGAAGCAAGGGTGAAGGCCGGGCTCTGGGCCCAGATGGCGTTGCGGCTGGCCGATCAGTCGGGCCGGTCCGGCATGGTGCTGCGCAAGGGAGACCCCGATTCCGGCGGCATCCTCTGCCTGCTGCGTGGGCGCGAGGGCTGCGTCGTGCTCAGCCAGGCCCGCGACGGCGAGGGGCGCGCGGCCTGGATGCGCGGCTCCGGCCCCCGGCCGGTGCCGGAGGCGGAGGCGGATGCCTATGTGGCGCGGCAGGTGCAGCGCGATCCGGATCTCTGGGTCCTGGAATTCGACGCGCCGGACCTGTTGCCGCCCTTCGAGGCCCGGATCCTGTAGCGCCTCCGTTCAGAACAGGATGTCGATCTGGGTGGCATCCACCGTCCCGGCGCCGAGGAAGCCGAAGCTGGCGGTGGCCTCGTCACCCAGGGCGCCGTTCCAGGCGGCGTTGCGGATCACATAGCCCTCCGCATCGCGCGCGACGATCTCGGCATTCCAGATCTGCGTGATCTCGTAGGGCATGTCGAGGCGCAGCTGCCAGCCCTGCACCGCAGCCGGACCGTGATTGACCACGGCGACGCCACCCTGGAAGCCGGTGCTCCAGCTGTTGGTCAGGCTGAAGGCGGCCTCCAGCCCCCCCTCCCCGGACGGCGGCGTCACGGGCGGCGTCACGGGCGGGGTGGTGGTGCCATCGTCGTCCAGGATGGTCCCCGTCCCGCTCATATCGCCCGCGGTGGCGCCGCGCGGATTGGACAGGACGAGGGAGAGCGTCTCGTCCGCCTCGGCCAGGGTGTCGGCGGTGACGGCGACGGTGACGATCTTGCTGGTCTCGCCGGGCTCGAAGCGAAGCGTGCCGCTCGCCGGCGCGAAGTCGGCTGCGCCGGCGGTGCCGGCGACGGTGGCGTAATCCACCAGCACCGCGTTGTCGGACGCCGCCGAGAGGGTGACGGTGAAGCTCAGCCGGTTCGCATCGCCCGCCGTGCCGCCATCCTGCGGCAGGTCGCCCAGGTCGAACTGCAGGGGCTCCAGCCGCTCCACCTTGGCGGCGATCACCGTCGTCCAGTCGTCGGCGAGGATGCCGCCGGTATCGCCCGAATTCGGGTTCCAGGACCACCAGGTCCAGCTCATGCCCTGCTGCCCGGCGGGGATGTCGATGCTGCCGTCGGCGTCCAGATCGCCCGCGAGATAGGCGGTGATCCTGTCGAGCCAGGCGAGATCCTTGGCGTCCTGCAGCTTGCTGCCGAACTCGCCGAGGAAGACCGGCGCGATGCCCTCCCTGTAGATGTAGCCCCACATCTGGTCGAACTTGGCGGTCAGCTGCGCCTCCCAGCCGGCCTGCTGGAACCAGGGCTGGGCGAAGATCGAGTTCGGGTAGTCATGCGCGGAATAGACCAGCTTGTCCGCGACATCGAGCACGATCGGGCGGTCCCGCACCCCCATCAGATTGCCGCCCCACCAGTAGTTCTCGCCCTGGTGGCTGCCGACGCCCTCGACAAAGATCAGCCAGTCCGGATTGCTGGCCAGCACGGCGTTGCCGGCGCGCTCGGCCGCCGCCGCCCAGTCATTGGCGCCACCGCCGCCCCAGCTTCCGTTGTACGGCTCGTTGTGCAGATCGGCGCCGATCACCGTGGCGTCGCCGGCATAGCGCGCGGCGAGCATCGTCCAGTCGGCGATCCACTGCGCCTCGGTATGGCTGCCCTCGTACCACAAGCCGCTGCCCGAGGTGCCGGCGCCGGCGCTGCTGCGGTGGTGGTCGAGGATGATGCGCAGCCCGATCTCGCCGGCGTAGTCGATGATCCGGTCCATCACCTGAAGACCGGACAGGCCCTGCAGATCGGCGTTCTTGGAGAAGTCGATGCCGTTCGGCGCCGCCGTGGTGTGCAGCAGCTCGGAGGAGAAGGGCAGGCGGATGGTGTTGAACCCCTCCGCCTTCATCTGGTCCATCATCTCCCTGTAGCCGCGCGCCCAGAGGCCATGCGGCGCGAAGTTCGTCGATTCCAGGCCGAACCAGTTGACCCCGGCGATCTTCACGACCTGCCCCGCGGCATCGACGATCTGGTTGCCCGCGGTGCTGAGGAAGCCCTCCGCCGCGCCGCCGCCGCCAGGACCGCCATGGCCGGGATCGCCCTCGGCCACGCTGGCATCGCCCACGGAAAGGCTGGGCAGCGGCGCGGGCGGCGCCACGTCGTCGTTGCGGATCGTGCCGATCGCCTCGGCATCAGCCAGGGTGGCGCCCACGGGGGAGGAGAGGCGCAGCAGCAGGGCCTCGTCCGCCTCCACCGCCGCATCGCCGGTCACGGTGACGCGGATGGTCCGGCTGGTCTCGCCCGGCGCGAAGGTGAGTCGCCCTTGCGTCGCGACGTAATCCTGCCCGGCCAGGGCGGTGCCGTCGGCCGTCGCGTAGTCCACGGTCACGCTGCCGGCGGCGGGCCTGTCAAGCGTGACGGTGAAGACCAGCTCGCGCGTGCCCGCCTGCCCCTCCTCGATCGCGGCATCGGCCACCGTGATGGCCGGCGGCGTGGCGGGAGGCGCCGGCGGCTCGCCGCCCTGGGTCTCGCCGTTCAGCGCGAGGCCGCGCGCGGTGCTGTCCGCGCCTGCGGCCTGGAAGCCGAAGCTGGCCGTCCCGCCCGGCGGGACCGCGGCGTTCCAGCCCAGGTTGCGCAGCACGTAATGCGTGCCCACCCGGCTGACGATCTCGGCGCCCCAGAGATTGGTGATCTCGAAGCCGGCATCGAAGGCCACGGTCCAGCCGTTCAGGGCCGCGTCGCCGGCCAGCACGGCCATGTTGCCGATGAAGCCGCCATCCCAGCGGCTGGGCACGGCGTAGCTCAGGGTCGCAGGCACAATCGTCTCTCCGTGACGCCAGGGCGGTAGGGGAGACTAAGCAATTCCGAACCGTTTACGCAAAATATAAAAAGAAAATTCTACTTTTAGCTGAATTTCTTCGATGCCCCCGGGAGGAGGAGTTGCCCCGCCTCCCGGAAGGACACGGCATCAGGCCGAGGCCATCCTCACCGGCGGCACCAGATCGGCGGGCAGCGGGCAGACATAGGGCGTCTCGGCCGTGCGGGCCGCCTGGTCGGCCTTGGCGCGCTCGACCAGGCCAGGATCCCGCAGGGCCTCCACGGCGACGCCGGCCATCACCTTGGCGACATGCACCATGCCCTTGTGCGCCAGGGGCGTCTTGCCCTGCGCCGTCAGCTGCCAGGAATGGCCCGGGGTGCCGATGGCATAGGTGGCGCCGCGCGCCTGCACCGTGGGCACCACCCAGGAGACATCCCCGACATCGGTCGAGCCGACCATCGCCGCGCCCTTGGCCTCCAGCGGGATGATCTCATCGGCCAGCGGCACGCCGCGGCGCACCGGCACGCCCATGCGGCGAAAGGCCGAGGCGATGTCCTCATCCGACAGCGTCTTCTGGAACTCGGCGGCGAGCGCCCGGTCGGCCTCGTCGAAGGGCGGCGGCCCGAGGCGCTCCAGCTGGCTCTGCATCGCCCGCTCCAGCGGCAGGTTGCCGAGCAGGTTGGAGACGGCGGACACGACCCGCGTCGTCACCGTCGTCTCCGTCATCAGCGCCGCCCCGTCGGCGATCTTGCGCACGCGCGCCACCAGCGTCTGCAGCTCCGGCAGGTCGTTGGCGCGGATCAGGTAGCGCACCTTGGCCGTGCCCTGGACGACATTCGGCGCGATGCCGCCGGCATCCAGATAGGCGTAGTGGATGCGCGCGTCGCTCGGCATGTGCTCGCGCATGTAGTTGACGCCGACATTCATCAGCTCGACGGCATCGAGCGCGCTGCGGCCCAGATGCGGCGCGGCGGCGGCGTGGCTGGAACGGCCGGTGAAGCTGAAGTCGATGCGGGTATTGGCCAGCGAGCGGGCCTCGTTCACCGCCGCGAAGGGCGCGGGATGCCAGGAGATGGCGATATCGACGTCATCGAAGCAGCCCTCGCGGACCATGAAGGCCTTGGCCGCGCCACCCTCCTCGGCCGGGCAGCCGTAATAGCGCACGCGGCCCTGGATGCCCTGGGAGGCCAGCCAGTCCTTCACCGCCGTGGCCGCCAGCATAGCGCCGGCCCCAAGCAGGTTGTGGCCGCAGCCATGACCGGCGCCATCGCCCGGCAACGGCCGGTGTTCGGCCACGCCGGCTTCCTGGCTGAGGCCCGGCAGCGCGTCGTACTCGCCCAGGATGGCGATGACCGGGCCGCCCTCCCCCGCCTCGCCCATCACGGCGGTCGGGATGCCGGCCAGCCGCTCGGTGACGCGGAAGCCGTGCGCCTCCAGCGCCGCCTTGTGCTCGGCGCAGGACCGCACCTCGGCATAGGCCAGTTCGGGCATCTCCCAGACCCGGTCGCTCAACGCGATGAAGGCCTGCTGGTGCTGCTCGACCAGGCGCCAGATCTCATCGGTGTTCTGCACGGACCATCCTCCATCAACAACCAGGGGCAACAACCAGGGGCGGCCAGGGTGCGGCGGCGGGGCGGAAATGTCGAGGCGAGGGTCCGGCGTCCTTGACCTGCTATTAAGTATCAGTAACGTCTCGCGCCAGAAGTTCAGGCCCGGAACCGTCAGATCATGCCCTTCCGCCCGCTGCGTGTCGCCCTCGGCGCCCTGGTGCTCGCCCTCGCCGCTCCCGCAGCCCGGAGCGCGGAGGTGAACCTCTACACCACGCGCGAGCCCGGCCTGATCCGGCCGCTGCTGGACCGCTTCACCCAGGAGACCGGCACGACCGTCAACACGGTCTTCGTCCAGGGCGGCCTGGCCGAGCGGCTGGCGGCGGAAGGCGCGCGCTCCCCGGCCGACCTCGCCATGGTGGTCGATATCGGCAACCTGATGGAGCTGGTGGACCGGGATCTGGCGCAGCCGGTGCAGTCCGCCACCCTCACGGCCGCCGTTCCCTCCGCGCTGCGGGGCGCGGACGGGCGCTGGTTCGCGCTCTCCACCCGCGCCCGCGCCCTCTATGTCTCGCGCGAGCGGGTGAGCGAGGCCGACGCGGCCAGCCTGACCTACGAGGATCTGGCCGATCCGCGCTTCCGCGGCAAGGTGTGCATCCGCTCCGGCCAGCACCCCTACAACACGGCCCTTTTCGCCGCCCTGCTGATCAAGCATGACGAAGCCTGGCTGCGCACCTACCTGACCGGCGTGAAGGCCAATCTGGCCCGCCGCGCCGCCGGCGGCGACCGCGAGGTGGCCCGCGACATCATGGCCGGCCTCTGCGACGTCGGCGTCGCCAACACCTACTACATGGGCCTGATGCTGGCCGGGCGCGGCGGCGACGAGCAGCGCCGGTGGGCGCAGGCCGTGCGGGTGGTGCTGCCGGCGGACGGTGCCATGGTGAACATCTCCGGCGCCGTGGTCGCCAGGCATGCGCCGAACCGCGCCGAGGCGGTGAAGCTGCTGGAGTTCCTGGTCTCGCCCGAGGCGCAGGCACTCTACGCCGAGATGAACTTCGAATACCCGGTCCGCGCCGACGCGCCGCTGCACCCCATCACCGCCGGCTTCGGTCCGCAGCAGGCCCTGGCCGTGTCGCTGCCCGAGATCGCGGCCAAGCGCGTGCAGGCCAGCCGCATCGTCGACGAGGTCGGCTTCGACCGCTAAGGCGGACCAGGCCTCGGCCCGCGGAGTCGTCCGGCGGGCCTGCTCGCCCGCCGGCCCTGCCGGGCATCTCGTTCATGCGGCGGCATCGGCCCCGCTCTCCTGCTCCCTGGCGCGGACCATTCCTCGCCGTCTGGCTCCCGGTGCCGAATGCCGATCATGTCCAAGCCCGCCACCCGGCGCCACGCCTGACCATGCCGCGACTCTGACCATGCTGCGCGTCTGGGCCGCGCTGGCTGTCTCGCCCGTGCTGCTGGTGGTGATCGCGCTCGCGGTCGCCGCCGGCAGCGGCTCGGGGGATCTGTGGCCGCATCTCCTCCGCTTCGTGCTGCCGCAGGCCGTGTGGGAGACCTTGCTGCTGCTGGGCGGCATCGGCCTCTTCACCGTGGCGGCCGGCACGGGCACGGCCTGGCTCGTCACCTGCCACCGCTTCCCGCTGCGCGACCTGCTCTCCTGGGCCCTGCTGCTGCCGCTGGCGCTGCCGACCTATGTCGCCGCCTATGCCTGGCTGGATGTGATGCATCCGGCCGGCCCGGTGCAGATGGCCCTGCGTGGCGCGCTCGGCCTCACCGATCCGCGCGCCATCCCCCTGCCCGAGATCCGCTCGCTCGGCGGCTGCGTGCTGGTGATGGGGCTGGTGCTCTACCCCTATGTCTACATGGCGGCCCGCGTCGCCTTCCTGACCCAGGGGCGGGAGGTGCTGCGGGCCGGACAGGCGGCCGGCGCGGGCGGCCTGGCGCTGTTCCTGCGCATCGGCCTGCCGCTGGCGCGGCCCGCCATCGCCGCCGGTGCCGCCCTGGCCCTGATGGAGGCGCTGAACGATGTCGGCGCCAGCGAGTTCCTGGGTGTGCGCAGCCTGACCGTCTCGGTCTACGTCACCTGGATCACCCGCTCCTCATTGCCCGGCGCCGCGCAGATCGCGCTGCTGCTGCTGCTGCTGGTCCTGGCCCTGCTGCTGCTGGAGCGCTGGGGGCGGCGCCACGCGGCGCATGCGGTCGCCGGCGCCGGTTCGCCGGAACTCACGCCGCTGGCGGGGCTCGCCGGGCTGTCGGCCTGTCTGGCCTGCGCCCTGCCGGTGCTGCTGGGCTTCGGCGTGCCCGCGGGCTATCTCGCCTGGGCCGCCGGGCATCGCCTCGCCGCCTTCGGCCTGCCGCCGGACTTGTGGCGCTGGATGGCGAACAGCGCCCTGCTGGCCGCCGCGGCCTGCGCCGTGGCGCTGCCCCTGGCGCTGCTGCTGGCCTTCACGGCCCGGCGGGACGGCAGCGGCCGCAAGCCCGGCTCCGCCCTGCTGAAGCTGAGCATGCTGGGCTACGCCCTGCCCGGCGGCGTGGCGGCGGTCGGCGTCATCATCGCGCTGGGCTGGCTGGATTCCCTGACCGCCGGGCTGGGGGCCCTGGCGCCGCCGCTGCTCTCGGGCAGCGCGGTGGCGGTGGTCGCGGCCTATGTCATCCGCTTCCTGGCCATTCCGGCGGGCGGGCTTGAGGCGGCCTATGCCCGCCTGCCGCGCGAGGTGGATTGGTCGGCCCGCTCGCTGGGCTCGGCGGATCTGCGGCTGCTGCTGCGGGTCCATCTGCCGCTGCTGCTGCCGGCGGCGGGGGGCGCGACGCTGCTGCTGTTCCTCGATGCCATGAAGGAGCTGCCGGCGACGCTGATGCTGCGGCCGATGAACATGGAGACGCTGGCGACGGCGCTCTATGCCGAGGCCTCTCGCGGGACCTACGAGGAAGGCGCCGTCGCCGCCCTGGCCCTGGCCGTCATCGGCCTGCCACCGATCCTGGTGCTGATGGCGGCGGGCCGCCGCGCGGAACGGCGGGCGGCGACGCCGCGCGTCACGCCGGGCGGGGTCCTGGCGCCCGCTCTTCCCACCAGGT
This sequence comes from Teichococcus aerofrigidensis, assembly GCF_054073225.1. Classification (NCBI taxonomy): domain Bacteria; kingdom Pseudomonadati; phylum Pseudomonadota; class Alphaproteobacteria; order Acetobacterales; family Roseomonadaceae; genus Roseomonas; species Teichococcus aerofrigidensis. Next base: position 21,469 of record NZ_JBSXMU010000028.1, on the reverse strand, counting down.
AGGGCGGATGGCGTCTTCCCGCCGCCCTCTCATCCACCGGCCAGGGCCGGCACCCCGCCGACCGCCGCGCCGCCGCCCGCCAGCCGCTGGAGCGCCGCGAGGCCCTTCGCATCCGCCAGCACCGCCGCCGTCTCGGCGGGGCTCAGCGCCGCCAGCGCCCCGTCCAGGTTTTCCGCCTCGTCGAGCTTCGCGAAACCGATGAGCAGGTTGGGGTCGAAGGGGTCCTGGCGTGGCCGGCGGGGCGGCGGCAGCATGCGGCGATGCGCCTCCAGCAGCGCCGGCTCGGCCAGCAGGCGGGCCGCCCCGGACGCCGTGGCCGGCAGCGCCTGAAGCTCGGCCTGCAGGGCACGGGCGCGCAGCAGGATCGCCGGCGGCTCATGCTCCTCCGGCGTCAGCAGCAGGCCCATCCGGCGCAGCGCCACGCCCACATCCCGCCGCGCCGTCCAGGCGGCCAGCGGAATGGCGAGCGCCAGCCCCAGCACGACCGGCGACATCCAGAGCGCCAGATAGGGCGAGACGAGCCAGGCCAGGACGCCGAAGGCCAGGCCGAAGACCGTGTGCTTCCAGTAGAGGCGCGCCACCTGGCCGAAGGGCAGCGAGCCGTCGTCGCGCCGCTGGGCGTTCCAGCCGGAATCGCGCCCCATCAGGATGGCTGCGACATCCACCGACTGGGTCAGCATGGTCACCGGCGCCAGCAGGCCGGCCACCAGGGTCTCCACCAGCATGGACAGGAAGGCGCGGATGCCGCCCCCCGCGCCGCGCCGCTCCGGACCGCGCAGCACCAGCGCGATCCAGGCCATCACCTTGGGGATCAGCAGCAGCGCCATGGTGCCGATGAAGACCCACATGGCGCGCACGGGATCGACCACCGGCCATTCGGGAAACAGGCTCGGCCCGGCGGGGAAGTATTCCGGCCGGATGAAACGGGCCTGCACCGCCAGCACCACGCCCATGGCCAGGAAGACCAGCCAGATCGGCGCGGTGATGTAGCTGCCGATGCCGGTCAGCAGGTGCAGCCGGCTGACCCAGTGCAGGCCGCGCGCCGGCAGCACGGCGGCGTGCTGGAGGTTGCCCTGGCACCAGCGGCGGTCGCGGATGGCGAGGTCCATCAGCGAGGGCGGGCTCTCCTCGTAGGTGCCGCGCAGCCAGGGCACCATGTGCACCGCCCAGCCGGCCCGGCGCAGCAGCGCGGCCTCCACGAAGTCGTGGCTCAGGATGTGGCCGCCGAACGGCTTGCGGCCGCGCAGCTCGGGCAGGCCGGCCGCCTCGGCGAAGGCCTGCGTGCGGATGATGGCGTTGTGGCCCCAGTAGTTGCCCTCCGAGCCGTGCCACCAGGCGATGCCCTCGGCGATCATCGGCCCGTAGACGCGCCCGGCGAACTGCTGCATCCGCGCGAAAAGCGTGTTGCCGCCGGCGATGATCGGCAGGGTCTGGATCAGCCCGACATCCGGGTGGCGTGCCATCGCGTCGGCCAGCCGCAGGATGGTGTCGGCATCCATCACGCTGTCGGCGTCGAGCACCAGCATCTGCGGATAGGCGCCGCCCCAGCGCCGCACCCAGTCGGCGATGTTGCCGGCCTTGCGCTCGGTGTTCTTCGGGCGGCGGCGGTAGAAGATGTGCTCCTGGTCGCCGGTTCGCTCGCGCAGCGCCAGGAAGGCCGCCTCCTCGGCGATCCAGGCGTCGACCCGGGTGGTGTCGCTGAGGATGAAGATGTCGAACCGGTCGAGCGCCCCGGCGGCGGCGAGGGATTCGTGGATCGCCTGCAGCCCCGCCATGACCCGCGCCGGATCCTCGTTGTAGGTCGGCATCAGCAGCGCCGTCCGCGCGCCCGGCATGGGCGGCGGCCCGTCGGGCGCGATGCCCAGACGCCGGTCTGGGCCGAGCAGCAGCCGGATGAAGCCGCAGGTCGCGCTGGTGAAGGAGAGCGCGATCCAGGAGAAGAGCACGACGAAGAGGATCAGCACCAGGGCCTGCAGCGGCGTCGGCTGGCCGCTGTTCAGCACCAGCCACATCTCCCGCGCGCCATAGGCGGTCAGCGCGATGGCGGTGCCGATCACCAGCAGCCGCCGCAGCCAGAGCGCCGCCGGGCGCGAGGGCATGCCGCCGCCCCGCCGCGCCGGCCGCTGGCGCAGCGACTGCACCGGCATCTCCAGCGGTGCCTCCGGCGGCAGGCCGCGCCAGCCGGAGGGCAGGCTCATGCCGTCCATCGGTAGAGCAGCGTCTCGGTCAGCGGCCGGCCGTCCAGGGTCAGCTCCGCGCGCAGCTCGACGAGGCGCGCGTCGCGCGGCAGCAGGTCGAAGCTAATGCGCCAGCCGCCCGTCTCGGGATTGCGCTGCGCGACGGGATTGCGGATCTCGCCGGCGCTCGCCGTCACCTTCAGCTCCGGCTTCGCCTCCGCCGGCAGCGCCGACAGCGCCTCGCCCGTCGCGTCGAAGACGAAGATCCGCGCGCCCTGCGTGAAGGAGGCGCCGGAGCGCGCCTCGCGGATGCGGCCGAGTTCCGGCGCGCCGGGCGGCTCGGCGCACCAGTGGAGGCGATAGGTGTAGCGGTACTCGCCCTTCGCCCGCAGCGGGTCGCGCGGCCGCCAGAAGGCGACGATATTGTCGTGGATCTCGCTGCTGGTCGGGATCTCGACCAGTTGCACCGCCCCCTCGCCCCAGTCGCCGATCGGCTCCACCCAGAGGCTCGGCCGCTTCTCGTAGCGCGCCTCCAGATCCTCGTAGCTGGCGTAGTCGCGCCGCCGCTGCACCAGGCCGAAGCCACGCGGATTGACATCGCCGAAGGCCGAGAGCTGCAGGTCGCGCGGGTTGTTCAGCGGCCGCCAGATGCGCTCCTCCCGCCCGGTGGAGAGCATCAGCCCGTCCGAATCATGCACCGCCGGCCGCCAGTCGTCGCGCCCGGTACGGTTGAGCGGCGAGAACCAGAACATGCTGGTCAGCGGCGCGATGCCGGCGGTCGGCATGTCGCTGCGCGGGAAGATCGTGCACTCGACGTCGAAGATCGTGGAGACGCCGGGGCGGATGCCGAAGCGGAAGGCGGCGCAGCAGGAGGGGCTGTCGAGCAGCGCGTGCAACGTGATGGCGTTCACCCCCTCGCGCGGGCGCTCGACCCAGAAGGCGCGGAAGACGGGGAATTCCTCGCCCTTCGGATCGGCCGTGCCGATGGCCAGGCCGCGCGCCGAGAGGCCGTAGATCTGGTCCTTGGCGATGGCGCGGAAGTAGCTGGCGCCGAGGAAGGCGCAGACCTCGTCGAAATAGTCCGGCCGGTTCATCGGCGCATGCAGGCGGAAGCCGGCGAAGCCCAGATCGGCGTTCTCCGGGCGCGGCAGGTTCTGGAAGGTGAAGAGGTCGGGGCTGTAGGGGATCGGCCGCGCCATGCCGCGCGCGACCTCGTAGAGATCGACCCGCGACTTGTAGAGGAAGCCGCGATGGAAGAGCTGCATCTGGAACGGCAGGCCCTCGGCCCGCCACAGCGCCTGATCGGGGCGGAAGCGGATGTCGCGGTACTGGTCGTAGGTGAGGTCGGTCAGGCCGGCGGGAAGCGTGTCGGGCGGCGGCTTGAAGGCCTCCTGCGCCAGCTTGCGGGCCGTCTCGCGCACGGTGCCGCCATCGAAGGGCGTCTCGCCGGCGGCGGCCGCCCGGGCCTCGGAAAGATGCGCCGTCTCCTGCGCCATGAAGACAGTGGAAAGGGACACGGCGGCGAGCAGGGCGTCGCGGCGGTTCACAGGCAGATTCTCCCTCAGCAGGCGGCCTCCTGCCAACGCCCCATGGCCAGCGGGGTTGCCGGCCAAGGCAAAGCCTCAGCCTCCCCTCTGGCTTCCCTAGGCCCGCCTTCCGGCGCACCTCTGGCGGGGCCGGTGGCCGCTCATGGTCTCATCGGCCGGCAATGCGGCCGAAGCGTGGCGTTCTGACGGCGCCCGCCCGTTCATGCAACCGGCGAGAACCGGCCGTTATCATCAAGGTAGGACAGGATGCCGTCGCGGATGTCGAAGTAGCCGCCGTGCAGGGTCAGCGTGCCGGCCGCGATCCGCGCGGCGATCCAGGGAAAGGTCGTCAGGTTGCGCAGCGACAGCTTCACCGTCTCCAGCTCGCATTCCCGTTCCGCCATCACCGCTTCGGGCCCAGGTGCGTCGCAGGCCAGGGCGCGGCGCCGCGCCTCGCTGGCCAGGCCGGTCAGCCAGGGCTCGACGAAGTCGCCGGTCTGCGGCGGGAAGCCGCGCAGCAGGGCGCGCACGCCGCCGCACATGGCATGGCCGAGGACGATGATGCGCGGCACCTGCAGCACGCAGACACCGAATTCGAGCGCGGCGCTGGTGCCGTGGTAGCTGCCGTCCGGCGCATAGGGCGGCACCAGATTGGCGACGTTGCGGACGATGAACAGCTCGCCAGGCGCCGCGTTGAAGATCATGCCCGGATCGACCCGGCTATCGGAGCAGGCGATCACCAGGGCCCGGGGATGCTGCCCGTCCCGCGCCAGGGTCTCGAACAGCTTGCGGCGCTCGGGCCAGACCTCGCTGCGGAACCGCCGGTATCCCCCGATCAGCGCCTCGATCCCGTCCGCCGGCGTCGTCCGCTCGCCCGTCATGCCTCTCTCCCGCTCGGTCCCGGGCTGGCATCTAGGGAGGAAAGACGCCGGGCGCCAGAGCGCGCGCCGCGCGGGGAGGGCGCGCTCAGCCGAGACGGAGCAGATGATTGTCCCAGGCGCTGCGCGAATCGCTGCCCGGAGGCCCGGCGAGGGGTCGCATCCGGCCCCGCCGGGCATCGGCCTCGACCAGCCCGCCCTGGCCGCTGGCCAGGATGAAGCAGCCCGGCGCATCCCCCGGCGCCAGGCCACAGACATCCCCGAGCCGCGCCGGCTCCAGGGCGCGGCCCGCCGCCAGGTCCCAGAACAGGGTGAGGCCGCCACGCGGGCTGGTGGCCGCCAGGACGGTGCCCGAGGAATCGGCCGCGACGCTGCCCAGATAGTTGCGGCACGCGGCGCGCCAGGGATCGGGCAGGTCCAGCGGCGCCAGCCCGCCCTCGCCGCGCTGGATGGCCAGCAGCGGCACCTCCGCCGTCTCCTCCCCCTCGTACTGCATGGCGACGGCCGTGCCGCCGGGCACCGCCGCCATGTGGCGGATGGACAGGCGGTTCAGCGCCGGGTCGAAGCGGCGTTGCGCCAGCATGCGGCCTGTCCGCGCGTCGAGTTGCGCCAGGGAGGGGTCCATGCCCTCGGGGTCGAGATTGGCGCGCGGCGCGTCGGGATGGGTCAGGATGCCGCCATTGGCGACGATCAGCCGTCCGCCATCGGGCGAGAGGCGCATCTCGTGCGGGTCGCGCCCGCCGCTCGGGAACTCGGCGACGCGGACGAAATCCGCCGCGGCGTCATAGACCCCGATCAGCCCCTCGCCATCCTCCACCCGCGTCTCGGTGGCATAGAGCAGCCGGCCATCGGCCGAGAACAGTCCGTGGCCGTTGAGGTGCCGCCCCTCCGGCGGGGCGAAGGCCTGGTTCAGCTCGCCGCGCGCCAGATCGGCCACCAGGGCCTCCCAGCCCGGGCGGCGGCCGAAGACCACCGCCAGCGGGCGCCGGGGATGCGCCGCGAAGCCATGGGCGCGGGCCTCGAGGCCCAGGCGCAGCGGCGCCCGGCCGCCCGTGGAAAAGGCGGCGAGGCGGTCCCCCTCCCCCGGCTGCCGCCAGGCGCCGAGGATCAGCGCCTCGCGCGCCGCCGCGGGGCGGAAGGGCATCGCGGCCAGGGCGGCCCCCAGCAGCAGGTCGCGCCGCCGCATCAGTCGCCGTCCAGCGCGTTGAAGCCGAGCGGGATGCCGAGGGCCGGCGCCAGGCGCTGCGCCAGCAGCGCCTTCAGCGCCACCGCCTCCTGCCGCAGCCGCTCCACGGCGGGGCGGCGCGCCGCGTCGCCGATCGCCTCCTCCAGCGGCAGCGGAAGGGCCTCCGCGCTCGCCATCACCTGATCGAAGGCCCGGCCCAGCAGGGTGGCCAGCTCGCCCTCTCCCGCGCCCTCCAGGGTCTGGGCGAAGCCGGCCCGGTACATGGCGCGGGCGGCGGCCAGATTGGCCTGGATGTTCTGACCGGACAGGCCGCTGCGCCAGGATTCGAGCAGTTGCGGCCGTGCCGCGGGCGGGCCGGCGCCGAGCGCCCGCGTCAGCTTGCGGTCCGCCACCACCTCCACCGCCGCGTGGAGCATCTTGAACAGCTCCTGCGTCGCCTCCAGCGGCGTGGCGTAGGGCGTGGCCGGCTGGATCAGCGCGGCGGCGAAGGGCTGCTCGCCGCCGGTCCAGCCGGCGAGCATGTCCGCCGCCAGGGTGGAGAGATTCCCGCCGATGCTGCGCAGCAGGGCGATGCGGAAGGCGGCCTCGGCATCGCCGGCGCGGAGCCGCGCCACCGCCTCGTCGCCATGGATTAACCACTCCAGCGCCGGCAGGCCCTGCAGGGTGACGTTGCGGAGCGCGTTTGGCCGCACCTCCAGCACGGCGGCATCGCGCTGGGCGATGGCCTCGGCGAGGTCGCGGCCGATGCTGTTGCGGGGATCGGGCCAGAACTGGATGCGGGCATGGCGGCTGAACAGGTCGGCCGGGCCGACCCGCACATGCTGGATGCCCTGCCAGGCCCGCATGGCCGCCGCGAAGCCGCCCCGGGCCGCCTCGAGCGCCGCCGCCTCGCCCGGCGTGCGCGCCAGCGTGTCCAGCCGCGCCGCCAGATTGGCGGCGGCCTCCAGGAAGGCGCGGTAGCTGGGCAGCAGCACCTGCTCCACCACGCCGCGGTTCAGCCCGCGGTAGGCGGCCTCGTCCGGCGCGGCATGCGGCGTCGCCGGCACCAGCAGCACGGCGGCGAACGGCAGGAGATGGCGGCGGGTCAGGCGCATCAGAGCGATTCCAGGAAAGCCAGCAGGGCGGCGCGGTCCGCGGCCGGAAGGCCGACGACCCGCTCGCGCGCGGGGCGCGCTTCGCCACCATGCCACAGGATGGCCTCCAGCGCCGAGCGCGCCCGGCCATCATGCAACAGGGCGGTCTCGCCGGATACCGCCCGCGTCAGGCCCAGGCCCCAGAGCGGCGGGGTGCGCCAGTCACGCCCGCCGGCCCGCCATTCCGGCCGGCCATCCGCCAGATCCTCGCCCATGTCATGCAGCAGCAGATCGGTATAGGGGGCGATGGCGCGCCCATCGGCCAGGGTGAAGCGCGGATTGTGGCAGGCGGCGCAACCCAGCGCCGCGAACAGCGCCTCGCCCCGCCGCACCGCCGGCGCCGCCGTGTCGCGCCGGGGCGGCACCGCCAGATGGCGGGTGAACTGGAGCAGCAGGTCGAACAGCGCCGGACCCAGCTCGGTCCGCTGTCCCGCCGCCAGGCCGTGCGGTGCCGCGCGGCAGGCGGGCTGGGCCGGGGTGCAGTCGCCCCAGGGCTCAGGGCGCGGCGGCGTGGAGAGGCCGAGATCGAGCGCCGCGGCGCTGGCGACCTGCCGGGGCAGATCCGGCTCCCCGGCCTTCCAGCCGAAGCGGCCGAGGACGGGGCGGCCCGCCGCCGCGCTCCAGACGGAATTGGGCCGGCCCCGGATGCCGTCGCCATCCGCATCCGCCGGATCGGCCAGGGCGAGGATCTGCGCCTCGGGCACCGTCTCGAGCAGGCCGAGGCCGATCATCGGCGGCGCCAGGCGGGGCGAGAGCATGGCGTCGGGATGCAGCGGCGGCATCCCCGGCGCGGCCTCGGTCCGGTGCAGCGGGCGGCGCAGCGGCACGGCGGTGCCATCGGCCAGCGTCACCGCCTCCTCCCGCCATTCGGTGACGAGGCGCGGCTCCCCGGCCAGGCCCTGCACGGCGAAAGGCTGCAGCTGCGCGCCGTAGCGCGGCTCGTCGATCCAGCCGAGGGTGCCCGCCGCGAGCCGCGCCGCAGCCTCCGCGCCGAAGGGCAGGACGGAGGGCGGGACGGAGATGCGCGCGACCAGCCCGGACGGCGCGCGGCCCCGCCCGTTGCCGATATGGCAGCCCTGGCAGGAACGGGCGTTGAACAGGGGGCCGAGGCCATCGGCATGGCGGGTCGAGGCCGGGGCGGAGACCCAGAGCCGGCGGAACACCGCCTCCCCGAGGCGGAAGCCGAACCGCTGCTCCGCCGTCAGCGCCGCCTCCGGCTGGCGGAAGGCGCCCTGCGCCAGCGCCGGTGCCGCCAGCAGGAGGGCACAGAGCAGGCCGGCGGCGCGCACCGCCGGCCGGGGGATCATTTGAAGACCTTGGCCGGATCGTCCAGGCTCTCCGATCCCTCGACGGAGATGGCCGGCAGCTTCAGCGCCGCGACGACGCGCTCGATGCTCCGGGTCTGCGCCAGCAGCGCGTCGATGCAGGCCTGGATGGCGGCATTGCCGGCCGGGTTGCCCTCGGCCAGCATCTGGTCATAGGCCTCGACCGTCTCGGCCCGCTGCTTCAGCGCGTCGAAGGCGGCGCCGGTGGCGGCGAAGCGGGCGTCCATCTGCTCGCGCAGGCGGCGGTCGGTGCGGTCCACCAGGTTGCGCAGGCTGGCGCCCCGCAGCACCGTGCCGTCCGTCCGCGTGTACTCGCCGCGCCAGATGGCGATCATGCCCAGCACATTGCCACGATGGCTGTTGTGGGTGTTGTCGGAGAAGCAGTCGTGCTCCTCCTCCGGATCGTGCAGCATCAGGCCGAGCTTCATCCGCTCGCCGGCCAGCTCGCCGTAGGAGAGGCTGCCGAGGCCGGTCAGCATGGCGGCCAGGCCCTGCGGCGCCGGCCGGCCCGACAGGCGGCGGCGGATCTCGCCCTCCGGCCCCCATTTCGCGGCCATGTCGGCCAGATCCTTCACCAGCAGATCGGTGACGACACGCAGATACTGGCCGCGCCGGTCGGCATTCGCGGAGGTGGTGTAATCGGTGAAGGACCGTTCGCCGGCGCCCTTGCCCGTGCCGTGCAGGTCCTGGCCCCAGAGCAGGAACTCGATGGCATGGTAGCCGATGGTGACATTGGCCTCGACGCCGCCGGCCTCGTGCAACCCTTCCAGCGCCTCGGCCGTGATGGCGGAGAGATCGTGCGTCTCGTCGCCCAGCCTGAGACTGCGCGAGGCGATGATGTTGGCGGCGTAGAGGGGGTTCTCGTCGCTTTCCGTGCCGTAGGCGGGATCGACCGCGTCGATCAGCCCCTCGTCCAGCGGCCAGGCATTCACCCGGCCCTCCCACGCGTCCACCTCGGGATTGCCGAAGCGGAAGGCCTCGGTCTGCGCGTAGGGCGCGCGGGCGGCGATCCAGGCCTGCCGCGCCGCCGCCAGCCCTTCGGCCGTGGGCGCGGCCAGGAAGGCGCCGACCGCCTGCCGCAGCGCCTCGGCGCCGGCCAGGCTGTCGCCGTACATGGCATGGCCGAGATCGGCGTAGTGGCGCAGCACGGCCCGCTGGTCGGCCTGCACCTGGGCGCGCGCGGCGGGGCCGGACAGGGCGGCCAGAAGCAGGCCGGCGGGAAGGCCGAGGGCGAGGCTGCGACGCTGCATGGGCAAGGCTCCTGATTCCGCCAGCCCGTCGCTGTTATTGCAAGCGGTTCGCAGATTCAAGGGAGCCCCCTGCCCGGTTCATTGACGGGCCTCAGCACAGCAATTAAAGATGCGATATATTCTCATTCGCAGGATCAGCACGAGCCATGACCAGGCAGGGTGTTTCCAAGGGTAGCGCGTCGCAGGCGGCCTTGATGGCGGGAATCGCCATCAGCCTGCCGGGGGCCGCGCTGGCGCAGGGCAGCCAGGAGGCGGCCGGCGACACGGTGGCGCTGCCGCCGGTCGATGTCCGGGCGGCGGCGCCGGCCAATGCCCTGCAGCGCCCGGCCCCGGTCAGCCGCCTGCCCGGCTCGGTCCAGGACACGCCGCAGACCATCAACACCATCTCGCGCGAGGTGCTGGAGCAGCAGAACGTCACCACGCTGGAGCAGGCGCTGCGCAACGTCCCCGGCATCACCGCCTCGATCGGCGAAGGCAACGGCGGCGTCAACGGCGACCAGTTCCGCATCCGCGGCTTCGCCGCGCAGAACGACATCTACGTCGACGGGCTGCGCGACTTCGGCGCCTATACGCGGGACGCCTTCACCTATGAGGAGGTCTCGGTCCTCAAGGGCCCCTCCGGCTTCGCCCTCGGCAACGGCACGGTGGGCGGCGCCATCGCGGTCGGCACCCGGCTGCCGCATCTCGGCAATTCCTACGGCTTCACGGCGACGGGCGGCATGGGCCCCTTCGCCCGCGGCACCATCGACCTGAACCAGCAGATCGGCGAGACCACCGCCCTCCGCCTGAACCTGATGGGACAGTCGAGCGAGCTGGTGGACCGCGACGGCGTCGACAGCCGGCGCTGGGGCATCGCCCCCTCGATCGCCTTCGGCCTCGGCACCGACACGACCCTCTCGCTGCACTACCAGCATTACGAGTACGACAACGCGACCGATTCCGGGATTCCGGTGATCGCCCCGTCGGGCGGGACCATCGCCCGGCCGATGACCGAGTTCGGCCTGCCGCGCTCCACCTGGTACGGGCTGGACAGCGACCGCGACGAGGTGACGGCCGATATCCTCACCGCCCGCCTCTCGCACAAGGTGAACGACTGGCTGACCCTGGCCAACGACACGCGGCTGAGCTTCATCGACCGCGACTATGTCACCTCCATCGTCAGCTGCGCCGCCGCGACCTGCGTCACGCCCTTCTTCCAGCGGCGGGGCGGCGTGGTCACGGCCAGCGGCGCCGGCAACCCGTACCACCAGGAAAGCTGGGGCATCCAGAACGTCGCGACCGCCACGGCGCGCTTCACCACCGGGCCGCTGCGGCATGAGCTGCTCGCCGGCTTCGACATCATGTACGAGGATTTCGAGCGTACCGGCTACAATCTGCTCGGCACCCGCCCGGCGATCCCGGTGTTCGGCGGCCAGGGCGACATCTCGCTCGACCGCGGCGCCGCCTCCTACAAGCGCAACGGCAACAACACGACCTATGCCGGCTTCATCAACGAGCGGCTCTGGCTGATCCCGGAACTGTCGGTGATCGGCGGCGTCCGCGTCAGCCACTTCGACGTGGACTACGACGCCGTCACCTACGCCACCGGCATCCGCACCGGCGCCTCGCCCAGCAAGACGGTGGTCGACCCGCGCGCCTCGCTGGTCTGGGAGCCGACACCGAGCCAGACCTACTACGCGACCTACTCGGTCTCGCACACGCCGCCGGGGCTGCTCTTCTCGACCCAGCCCGCGACGGCGGCGAACTTCAATTCCAACTTCGACCCGGAGCGCAACGAACTCTATGAGCTCGGCGCCAAGGTCGGCTTCCTGGAGAACAGGATCGGCGTCTACGGCTCGCTCTACCGCATCCTGAAGTCGAACTCGCTGGCGCCTTCGGAGACGGACCCGACCGCGCTGGTGCAGACCAGCGACAAGCAGCGCAACCAGGGCGTCGAGATCGGCGTGACCGGGCAGATCACCCCGGCCTGGACGCTGAACGCCAACTACACGGCGATGGACAGCGAGACCACCTCTTCGACCAACGCGGCCAATATCGGCCGGCGGGTGCAGTTCGTGCCGGAGCAGGCGGCCGCCCTCTGGAGCACCTACGAGTTCAACCGCGCCTCGCCCTGGAACCTGACCATCGGCGGCGGCGTGACCTGGCGCGACAAGGTCTACCTGAACGCCGGCAACACCGCCGAGGCCCCCGCCAACCTGGTCTTCGACGCGATGATCTCCCACCGCATCAACGACAACCTGCGGGTCCAGGTGAACGGCTACAACCTGGGCGACGCGCTGAACTACGACGGGCTCTGGGCCAACCGCATCGTCCCCTCGCCCGGGCGGACCGTGCTGTTCACCCTCGCCGCCGAGTTCTGACCACCGACCTCTGACCACCGACCTTTGACCACCGGGCGCGACGGGAAGGGCCCGCGCGCCCTTCCCCTTCTCCTTGGACCCGTCACAGCGGAAGCCGAGCCATGCTGGTGCATATCCCGAACCTTCTGACCGCCGAGGAAGTGGCGCATTGCCGCCGCGTGCTGGAGGCGGCCGAATGGGTCGACGGCAAGGTCACCGCCGGTGAGCAGTCGGGCAAGGCCAAGCACAATCTGCAGGTGCCGGAAGGCTCGCCGCAATCGCGCGAGCTGGGCGACATCGTTCTGCAGGCGCTGGGCCGCAACCCGCTTTTCACCACCGCCGCGCTGCCGCTCCGCGTCTTTCCGCCGCTGTTCAACCGCTACGATGTCGGCATGCAGTTCCACGCCCATGTGGACAATGCCATCCGCTTCTTGCCCGGTGCCCGGCAGCGCATCCGCACCGACGTCTCCTCCACCCTCTTCCTGACCCCGCCGGAGGCCTATGACGGGGGAGAGCTGGTGATCGAGGACACCTACGGCGCGCAGACGGTCAAGCTGCCGGCGGGCGACATGGTGCTCTATCCGGCCACCAGCCTGCACCGTGTCGAGCCGGTGACGCGCGGCAGCCGCTGGGCCTCCTTCTTCTGGACCCAGTCCATGGTGAAGGACGACGGCCGCCGCCGCCTGCTCTACGACCTCGACATGTCGATCATGCGGACCCGCGCCGACCTGCCGGACCACCATCCGGGCGTGCTGGGGCTGACCGCGACCTATCACAATCTGTTACGCCAATGGGTGGAGATGTAACAGCGCGGCCCCCTGGTTCGGCCCCTCCGGCCCGGCCTGCATTCGCCGCATGCCCGGGCGGCGAGGGGCACCGGGCTCCGGAAGCGTGTTTTCATTGCTCCACGCTGCCTCTGCGGCCATAGAGCGTCGCTCGCCCGCCGGTGCCCGCGCCGGACCCGCGGCCCACAGCGCCGCAAGATCTTACCGAGACTGACCATGATACGATCACGGCCCATCGAGATCGATGGCCGCTTCCTGGGTGTCGCCGTTCAGCAGGGCGGTTCCTGGCGCTTCATCGCCACCGAAGCCGCCGCCCGGGCCGCCGAGGAAGGGCTGCATGCCGACCCGGAGGCGCTGCGCCGGCAGGTGCGGCGCGCCCTGGCGGAGAGTCGCCTGCCGGTCCGCCGCGCCGGCTGAGGCGGGCCAGGCCCGTTGCCCGCCGGGCTGCTTCGCGCCATACCGGGCGAAACGAAGCCGCCCGACAGGAGAGCGCCATGTCGACCGTCCCCCCGCCGGCCCAGGCGACCGGCTGGACGCCCAGTGCCAGGTCCGGCAACTTCGAGGCCAGCCGCGCCGCGCTGGATGGTCCGGTGCTGGTGTCCGGGCGGCGCTTCGGCGACCACCGCGGCGCCTTCGCGGAGACCTACACGCTGCGCGACTTCGAGGCGATCGGCATCGCCGATGCCTTCGTGCAGGACAACTTCTCCTGGTCCGCCGGGGTCGGCACCCTGCGCGGCCTGCACTTCCAGACCCCGCCCCATGCCCAGGCCAAGCTTGTGCGGGTGCTGCGCGGCCGCATCCTGGACGTGGCGGTCGATCTCCGCGCCGGCTCGCCGACCTATGGCCAGCATGTGGCGGCCGAGCTCTCGGCCGAGAACGGGCTGCAGCTCTATGTGCCGGTCGGCTTCGCGCATGGCTTCTGCACGCTCGAGCCGGACACCGAGGTCGCCTACAAGGTGACGGACACCTATGCGCCCGATTGCGACAAGGGCCTGCTGTGGAACGACCCGGCGCTGGCGATCGAGTGGCCGGTCGGCCCTGATGCCGCCATCTTGTCGGAGAAGGATCAGCGCCAGCCCCTGCTGCGTGATCTGCCGCCCAACCTCTTCGCCTGAGGGATTGCCCCGTTGCGTATCCTCGTCACCGGCGGTGCCGGCTTCATCGGTTCCGCCCTGGTCCGCCACCTTGTCCTGGAGCTCGGCGACGAGGTCCTGGTCGTCGACAAGCTGACCTATGCGGGCGACCGCCGCTCGATCCGCGATTGCGAGGGGAAGCCCGGCTTCGCCTTCCTCGAGGCCGATATCGCCGATGCCGAGGCGATGCGCGGGGCCTTCGCGGATTTCCGCCCGCAGGCGGTGATGCACCTGGCCGCCGAGAGCCATGTGGACCGCTCGATCGCCGGCGCGGCGCCCTTCGTGCAGACCAATGTCGTGGGCACCTTCACCCTGCTGGAGGCGGCGCGCACCCACTGGTCCGCCCTGCCGCCGGCGGAGAAGGACGCCTTCCGCTTCCTGCACGTCTCGACCGACGAGGTCTATGGCTCGCTCGGCCCGAATGACCCGGCCTTCAGCGAGACGACGCCCTACGACCCGCGCTCGCCCTACTCGGCGACCAAGGCGGCCTCGGACCATCTGGCCCGCGCCTGGCACGAGACCTACGGGCTGCCGACCATCGTCACCAACTGCTCGAACAACTACGGCCCCTATCACTTCCCCGAGAAGCTGATCCCGCTCATCATCCTCAACGCGCTGGAGGGCCGGCCGCTGCCGGTCTATGGCGACGGCGGCAACGTGCGCGACTGGCTCTTCGTCGAGGACCACGCCCGGGCGCTGGCCCTGGTGGTGCGGGAGGCGAGGCCCGGCGAAACCTACAACATCGGCGGCAAGGCGGAGAAGCGGAACCTGGAGGTGGTCGAGACCATCTGCGACCGGCTGGATGCGCTGCGTCCCGATGCGGCCGGGCCGCGCCGCCGGCTGATCACCTTCGTCACCGACCGTCCGGGGCACGACCGGCGCTATGCCATCGATCCGGTGAAGATCGGCCGCGACCTGGGCTGGTCGCCCCGGGAGACCTTCGAGAGCGGCATCGACAGGACGCTGCGCTGGTACCTCGACAACGAATGGTGGTGGCGCCCGCTGCGCGAGGGCCGTTACGACGGCCAGCGCCTGGGCCTGCTGCCCGAGGCCGGCAGGTCGTGAGACCGCCCGGCCCGGCCAGGGCGCCGGGCCGGCCGCCTGCGATTCCCCACAACGGGCCGCCCATCCCGCGGCCCCAGCTTCCGGGACGAGTGTCATGAAGGGTATTATCCTGGCCGGGGGCAGCGGCACCCGCCTGCATCCCGCCACCCTGGCGGTGTCGAAGCAGCTGCTGCCGGTCTATGACAAGCCGATGGTCTACTACCCGCTCTCGGTGCTGATGCTGGCCGGCATCACCGAGATCCTGGTGGTCTCCACCCCGCATGACCTGCCGCTGTTCCGCCGCCTGCTGGGCGACGGCGCGGCCTGGGGCGTGCAGCTCAGCTATGTCGAGCAGGACCTGCCGCGCGGCATCGCCCATGCTTTCGTGCTGGCCGAGAAGTTCCTCGACAACCAGCCCTCGGCCCTGATCCTCGGCGACAACCTGTTCCACGGCCACGATCTGGAGAAGCAACTTCGCATGGCCCGCGCCCCGCTCGATGCCGGGGAACGGGGCGCCGCCGTCTTCGCCTATCAGGTCTCCGATCCCGAGCGCTACGGCGTCGTCGACTTCGATCGGCAGGGCCAGGCGCTCTCGCTGGAGGAGAAGCCGGCGCAGCCGCGCTCGAACTGGGCGGTGACGGGGCTGTACTTCTATGATGGCCGGGCCGGTGCCCTGGCCAGCCAGTTGCAGCCCTCGGCGCGGGGCGAACTGGAGATCACCGACCTCAACCAGATCTATCTGGGCGAGGCCAGCCTGCGCGTCGCCCGCCTCGGCCGCGGCTATGCCTGGCTCGACACCGGCACGCATGACAGCATGCTGGAGGCCGGCGAGTTCGTCCGGGCGATCGAGAAACGGACCGGCCAGAAGATCGCCGCCCCCGAGGAGGTGGCCTGGCGCAATGGATGGATCGACGACACCGCGCTGCATGCCCTGGCCAAGCCCCTCCGCAAGAGCGGCTACGGGCAGTATCTTGAGAACCTCGTCTTGCACCGTGAGACCAGCCACGAGGATTGAGCCGTTCCGGCTGGCGCCCGCCGGGGCGCCTGCCGCTGCCCCGATCGCGCCGGAAGGCGTCTCTCACAGAGGTTTGACACCGATTGGCGGCCATATTGCTCTTTGCTCATGGAAAGCACAGTCGCGCGAGATGCCTTCCCGCAAGGGATAAGTCTCTTTAAAGATAAGGGAGGATCAGTCTAGGCTCATCAGGCTGCCGTATTGGAGAAGCTGATGCCTGTAATCCTCGTTCCGAGTTCCTTGCGTCGTTATACGGATCAGCAGAGCCGTGTTGCCGTGACTGGCGAGACCGTGGCCGGGACGCTGGACAATTTCGTTGGCCAGTCGTCGGAACTGCGCAATCACATCTTCAACGCCGGCAACCTCCGCAGCTTCATCGTGGTCTGCAAGAACGGCCAGGACATCCGCCTGCTGGACGGGCTGGCGACGCCGGTCGCGGCCAATGACGAGATCCGCATCCTGGCGAGCATCGCCGGCGGATGAGCGCGCGCCTGACGGACCCTGCCCTGCCGGAACTGGGCGCGGCGGAGCTGCGCCGCTTCAGCCGCCATCTCATTCTTCCCGAATTCGGCCTCGAGGCGCAGCGGCGGCTCAAGGCGGGCAGCGCGCTGCTGATCGGCGCGGGCGGCCTCGGCAGCCCGACGGCCCTCTATCTGGCCGCGGCCGGCGTCGGCCGGATCGGCCTCGTCGATCCCGATGTGGTGGAGGAGACCAACCTGCAGCGGCAGGTGGCGCACGGCCACAGCACCCTCGGCCGGCCGAAGACCGAGAGCGCCGCGGCGCGCATGCGCGATCTCAACCCCGACGTGGTGATCGAGCGGCATGACGTCTTCCTGAATGTCGGCAACGCGCTGGACCTGATCGCCGGCTACGACGTCGTCATCGACGGCACCGACAACTTCCCGACGCGCTACCTGGTGAACGACGCCTGCGTGAAGCTCGGCAAGCCCAACGTCTATGGCGGCGTGCTGCGGTTCGACGGCCAGCTCAGCGTCTTCGACGCGCGCCGGGGCCCGTGCTACCGCTGTCTCTTCCCCGAGCCGCCGCCGAGCGAGCTGGCGCCGAACTGCGCCGAGGCCGGCGTGCTGGGCGTGCTGCCCGGCGTGATCGGCGCCCTGCAGGCGACCGAGGCGATCAAGCTGCTGACCGGCATCGGCCAGCCGATGATCGGCCGCATGCTGGTCTATGACGGGCTGGACCTCAGCTTCACCTCGGTGGACATCGCCAGGGCGCCCGCCTGCCCCTGTTGCAGCGGCCCCCGGGACGAGATCGAACTGCGCGAGACGGTGATGGTCTGCTCGGCCCCGCAGGTCGGCCGCAGCATCGAGGCGGACGCGCTGCAGGCCCGGCTGGCCGGCGGCGAGGCGCTGACGCTGGTGGACGTGCGCAATCCCTCGGAATGGCTGGGCGGCACCATCCCGCAGGCGCTCTGCCTGTCCAAGCCGGCGCTGACGGAAGCCGTCGATCTGGTCCTCTCCGGCGGGCTCCGGCCCGAGAACACCCTGCTGGACGCCCTGCCGCGTGACCGGGAGATCGTGCTCTACTGCCAGTCCGGCCTGCGCTCGGCGGCGGTGATCCGTTCCCTGACCGCGGCGGGCTACGATCCCTCGCTGCTCTACAACCTGGAGAAGGGTTTCGCCGCCTGGACCGGCCCCAGGGCGGAGCCGGGCGAGGCGCGGCCGAGGCAGCCGGCGCCCGCGGACTGAGCCGGTGGACTGAGCCGGTGGACTGAGGAGGAAAGCGGAGACGCCGGTTGCCGGCGCGCTCCGGGGCGCCGCGAAGCGGGTCCGTTATCTGAAAGAACCATCCGAAACTTCACCGCCGCGCGCGCCCGATGGCGCATGGGCGATCCGGGATAGAGAGATGCCTCCGCAAACCAGTGCCGAACTGATCCGCCATATTCAGGCCCTGGCGTCCAGCGGCGCCTCCGACCTGTCCCCCTCGGAGCTGGAGCCGCTGCGCGCGGCGACGCGGGCGCTGATCGCCGCCTTCAAGGCCGAGGGCCGGCTGCAGGAAGACCCGCTGCATCTCGCCATGACCCGCAATGTGGAGTTGCACCGCGAGGCCGCCGCCGCGCAGCTCGCCGGCCGCCGCATCCTGGTGACCGGCGGCGCGGGTTGCGTCGGCACGCGCCTGCGCGGACTGCTGGCGGAGTTCCGCCCGGCGGCGCTGGTCTGCCTCGACGTCGCGCCGCATGAGGGGCCCGGCGAGGCCTGTCCCGTCGATATCCGCGAGGCGGCGGCGGTGGACGAGGCCTTCGCCCGTCACCGCCCGGAGGTGGTCTTCCACCTGGCCAGCATCCGCGAGCCCGGCCGGGCCGAGGCGGTGGTGCGCGAGGCCATCGAGACCAATGTCTATGGCACGGGCCATGTCATCGCGGCCTGCCGGCGGCATGGCGTGGCGCGGGCGGTCTATTCCTCGACCGGCAAGTGCTTCGCCTACGTGACCGACCACGTCTACACCGGCAGCAAGAAGCTGGCCGAGTTCCAGTGGGCCGTGGCGGCACGCGGCGGCGGACCGACCCGCTTCGCCACCACCCGCTTCACCCATGTGCTGGAGAACGGCATCGTCGCCCGCGACATCGCCGAGGGCATCGAGGCGGGGCTGGTCGGGCTGCATGGCGCCGACAGGTTCTTCAACGTGCAGAACCTGCGCCAGGCGACGCATCTGCTGATCAATGCCCTCGCCCTGGCCGGCGAGCCGGTGGCGGACGGCTTCTGGAGCGCCGTCGATCTGGGCTGGCCGGTGAACACGCTCGAGATGGCGCTGTTCCAGATCGACCGCAGCGGCCGCGACGCCGCGGTCCGCTTCCTCGGCGTGCCGCGCGGCTACGACGAGCGCTTCTTCCGCGGCCAGTTCGACTGGAGCGGCGAGATCGAGTACCACCCCCTGCTCAACGCCCTCGAAGCCGTCGAGGGCTATGCCGACAGCACCGGCACGATGGTCGGCGCGCGCTTCCGCCCCTTCCCGCCGGACGCGCTGGATCATGAGCTGGCGCGGTTGCGCCAGGCGCTGGACGCGCCGGCGGCCGGCGGCGCCGAGACCCTGAAGTCCGCGCTGCTGCAGGCGGTCGCCGGCATGGCCGGCGCGATCTTCCGCCAGACCCCGGCCCGGCAGCTTCTCGACATCCTCTGGTGGGGGACGGCGCCGGCCTGGGCCGGTCCTGGCGCCGCGGAGGCCGCCCGCTACCGCGCCGTCACCGCCCTGCTGGCCGATGCCCTGCTGCCCTCGCTGATCGAGAATGCGGATTGGGCGAGCGATCCGGCGGTGCGCGGCAAGCTGCTCGACGTCGCCACCACCTTCGCCCTGATCCCCGGGATGGAGGCGCGCGGCGCGGCGTTCCGGCAGCAGGCCGAGGCGGCGGCCAGGGCGGCCTGAGGGGAGCGGCCTGAGGGAAGCGGCCTGGCGCCTCAGCCCGCCAGGCTGCGCCGCAGCCGCAGGAAGGTGACGCCGAGAAAGGCCGCGCCCAGCATGGCCAGGACGGCGAGGCGCGGCGCCACCACCTCCAGGCCGGCGCCCCGGTAGAGCACCGCCTGCGAGAGGGCGACGAACTGCGTGGTGGGCAGCAGCTGCACCGCCCATTGCAGCCAGGGCGGCATGCTCTCCAGCGGGGTCATGCTGCCCGAGAGCAGCATCATCAGGATGATCGACGGCAGGGCGAGCAGGCCGAACTGGCCTGTCGAGCTCGTCACCGTCGCCAGCAGGACCCCGAGCGCCGCCACCGAAAGCTGGAACAGCACCGTGCCGAGGACGAAAAGGGCGAGCGAGCCGGCGAGCGGCACGCCGAGCAGACCATGCACGACCAGCAGCAGGGAGAGCACGGCGGCGCCGACGATGACCAGCGCATTGGCGCCGATCTTGGCCAGCAGGATCTGCAGCGGCGTCACCGGCATGGCAAGCAGGTGCTCCAGCGTGCCGTGCTCGCGCTCGCGCAGCAGCGCCGCGCCGGGCAGGATGATGGAGAGGATCAGCGTCGAGTTCACCACCTGCATCACGGCGCTGAACCATTCCGACGTGCTGTTCGGGTTGAAGCGCGTGCGCAGCACGAGATCGATCGGCGAGGCCGTGCCGCCGAGCCGGGCCGCCACTTCCTGCTGCACGATCTGCTGGATGAAGCCCGAGCCGTTGCCGGCCTGGGAGATCGCCGTGGCGTCGACATCGATGGCCAGGTTCACCGGGCGGCGGGCCAGCAGGTCCGCCTCGAGGCGCGGCGGGATCTGCAGGGCGAAGGTGATGCGCCCGGCATCCAGGGCCCGCGCCACCTCGGCCGGCGTCATTGCCACGGCCGGGCGGAACTGCGGCGGCAGCAGGGCGGCCGCGATGGCGCGGGAGAGATCGGACCGGTCCTCGTCCACCACGGCGACGGCGGCGTTGCGCACCTCCGTCTTCATGCCCGTCGCCACCGTGTAGACCGCCACGGTGAAGGTGTAGAGCAGCAGGAGCAGCAGCACGGGGTCCGCCCGCAGCACGCGCAGCTCCTTGAGCCCGAGCCAGAGGATCGTGCCGAGGCCGCGCACCGGCCTCAGGCCTCCTGCTTGCGCAGCAGCAGCGCCGCCAGCGCGATGAACAGCAGCGCGAAGCCGGCCAGCATCGCGTGGTTCCACCAGAGCGCGTCGAGGCCCAGCCCCTTGCTCATCGTGCCTATGGTGATCTGCTGGAACCAGCTGGCGGGGAAAGCCAGGCCGATGACGCGCCCCGCCCCCGTCAGCGAGGCGGTGGGCACCAGCAGGCCGGAGAAGTTCACCGCCGGCACGATGGAGAGGATGGCGGTGGCGAAGATCGCCGCGACCTGGCTGCGGACGAAGGCCGAGACGAGCAGCCCGAATCCGGTCGAGGCCAGGACGTAGAGCAGCCCGCCCAGGGCCAACGCCGGAGCCGAGCCGAGGACCGGCACGCCGAAGGCAAGCCACGCCGCCGCCACCAGCATGGCGAAGCTGGTCAGCGCCACGGCGATGTAGGGCAGCTGCTTGCCGATCAGGAACTCCGGCGCCGTGACCGGCGTGGCGCGGAAGTTGGCGATGGCGCCGCTCTCCTTCTCGCGCACCACGCCGACGGCGGCGAGCATGGCCGGGACCAGCATCAGCATCAGCATGATGACGCCCGGCACGATGGCGACCACGCTGCGGAAGGCCTGGTTGAAGTGGAAGCGGGGCTCGATGGCCAGCAGCGCCGCGCCGCGCGGCAGCGGGGAGAGCGCCTGCCGGTCCTGCAGCCAGCTCTGCGCCAGGCCGAGCACATAGCCGCGCGCGGTCTCGGCGCGGAAGGGCATGGCGCCGTCGATCGCGACCGCCACCTCCGGCCGGTCGCCGCGCCGCAGGTCGTGGCCGAAGCCGGGCGGGATCTCGACCGCGACGGCGATCCGCGCCGCGCGCAGCCGCGCCTCGGCCGCCGCCGCGTCGGCCAGGGGCGGCCTCTCGGAGAAGTAGCGCGATCCGGCGAAGCTTTCGAGCAGGCCACGGCTCTCCGGCGTGCGGTCGCCATCCAGCGCGGCATAGGGCAGGTTCTCGACATCGAAGGAGATGCCGAAGCCGAAGGCCAGCGCCAGCAGCAGCGGTCCGAGCAGGGCGAAGGTCAGGCGGATCGGGTCGCGCAGCAGTTCGAGCGTCTCGCGCCAGGCGCAGGCGGCGAGCCACGCCGCCTCGAAGCGGCGCGGCCGGCGCGCCGAGGCGGCCGGGCGC
>NZ_JBSXMU010000027.1:0-42166 GCF_054073225.1 Teichococcus aerofrigidensis | reverse complement strand
CGCCCGCCCTGCGGTTCGGGCGGGCGCAGGCGCGGCGCCGCCTCGCCCTGGGTGCGCCGGATGTAGTCCACCGCCAGCGCGGCGGCGGCGCATTCGGCCGGGGTGAAGCGGCCGAAGCCATCCAGCCCGGCGGTGCCGAAGAAGCCGGCGAGCAGCCCCGCCGGATCGCGCGGCGGCACGGCCCTGCTCGGCCGCCCGGGCAGCGCCGCCAGCGGAACACTCTCCGCCAGGTCCTCGGGCAGCTCCTCGGGCAGGACGACCTCGGCGGGGTCGAGCCGCGCCAGCAGCGCCGGCAGCTCGGCCTCCGGCAGCGCCTCGCAGGCGAAGGCGCCGGTGGTGAGATCGGCCCAGGCCGCGCCCCATTCGCCGCCCACGGGGGCGAGCGCCAGTAGCCAGGCGGAGCGGCCGCCCTCCAGCAGCGCCTCCTCCGTCACCGTGCCGGGGGTGACGAGGCGCACCACCTCGCGCCGCAGGGTGGGCGCCTTCCGCGCCCGGGCCTGCTCCGGCGTCTCGCGCTGGTCGCAGATGGCGACGCGGAAGCCCTGGCGGATCAGCCGGGCCAGGTAGTTCTCCTGCGCATGGGCGGGGACGCCGGCCATCGGCACCGGCCGCCCCTGATGCTCGCCGCGATGCGAGACGGCGAGGCCGAGCGCCGCCCCGGCGGTGACGGCGTCCTCGAAGAACAGCTCGAAGAAATCCCCCATGCGGAAGAAGACCAGGGCGTCGGGATGCGCGGCCTTGGCGGCGAACCATTGCGCCAGGGCTGGGGTGGCGCCCTCGGCCGAGGGCAGGGTTCCGGCGGGCGGCGGGGCGGCGGGGCGGCGGCTCATCGGGCCTTCCTAGAACAGGATCCGGCACGGCGGTATGGCCGAAAGCCCGCCATGCGCCGCCCGGGGGGCAGGGGGTTGCCCGGACGGCCGGCCTCGCGCAACGTCCGCCGCCCGAAAGATCCGAGGAGGCCTTCATTGTCGATGCACCGCCGCAGCCTGTTGAAGACCGGGGCCCTGGGTGGCGCCGCCCTGCTGGGTGGCGCCGTCGCGTCTCCCCTGGCGCGCCCCGCCCTGGCGCAGGATGCCCGCGCGGCCACGCTGCGCTTCGTGCCGCAGGCCAATCTCTCGGCGCTCGACCCGGTCTGGACCACCGCCACCGTCACCAGCAACCACGGCTACTACGTCTTCGACACGCTGTATTCGCTCGATGCCACCCTGCAGCCGAAGCCGCAGATGGCCGAGGGCCACGAGGTGCTGGAGGATGGCCGGCTCTGGCGCTTCCGCCTGCGCGAGGGGCTGCGGTTCCACGACGGCGAGCCGGTGCGGGCACGCGACTGCGTGGCCAGCCTGAAGCGCTGGATGGCGCGCGACGCCTTCGGCCAGCTCGTGGCGGCGATCATCCGCGACTGGCGCGTGGTGGATGACCGCAGCTTCGAGATCCGGCTCGACCGGGCCTTCCCGCTGCTGCTGACCGCGCTGGGCAAGACCGAGGCCTCGGTGCCCTTCATCATGCCCGAGCGCCTGGCGCAGACCGATCCGGGCAAGGCGGTGACGGAGATGATCGGTTCCGGCCCCTATCGCTTCCTGGACGGCGAGTACAATTCCGGCAGCCGCGTGGTCTACGAGAAGTTCGACGGCTACGTGCCGCGCCAGGAGGCGCCGGAGCGGGCCACGGGCGGCAAGGTGGCGCATTTCCGGCGCATCGAATGGCTGATCATCCCCGATGCCGCCACCGCCGCCGGCGCGCTGATGAACGGCGAGGTGGACTGGTGGGAGCGGCCGATGGCCGACCTGCAGCCGATGCTGGCGCGCAACCGCCAGATCCGCCGCGAGGTGACGGACAAGGCCGGGCGGCTGGCGCTGGCGCGGCTGAACTGCCTGCACGCGCCCTTCAGCGACGTGAGGCTGCGCCGCGCCGTGCTGGCCTCGGTCATCCAGGAGAACCACATGCGCGCCTCCCAGGGGGACGATACCTCCGTCTGGACCGGGACGCGCAGCATCTGGCCGAAGCACACTCCCTATTACCAGGACCACCCGGACCTGATGCCGGGCGACCTGGACCGCGCCCGCGCCATGCTGAAGGAGGCGGGCTACACGGGCCAGAAGGCGGTCATCATCAACCCGACGGACTTCCCCGACATCGGCCCGCTCGGCCAGGTGACGGCGGATGCGCTGCAGCGCATCGGCATGAATGTCGAGCTGGCGGAGAGCGACTGGGGCACGGTGATCCAGCGGCGCAACTCGCGCGAGCCGGTGGAGAAGGGCGGCTGGAGCATCTTCCACACCACCGGCCCGGCCAACTTCTACGGCAGCCCGGCGATGTCGCCGCTGATCCGCGGCCAGGGCGAGGCCGGCTGGTTCGGCTGGTGGAAGAACGACCGCGCCGAGGCGCTGACCCAGGAATGGCTCTTCGCCGCGGATGAGGCGGCGCAGCGCAAGGCCGCGCTGGAGCTCGGGCGGCTGGGGCTGGAGGAGGTCTCCACCATGCCGCTCGGCCAGTTCACGCTCCGCACCGCCTTCCGCAGCGACCTGACCGGCATCCTGGAAGGCACCGCGCCCTATCCCTGGAACGTGCGCCGGAGCTGATCGGGCGGCGCCGCGCGGCCGGCCCATGACCGGGCCGCGCGCCGCCCCCCATCCGCCGGCGCCGCGGCCGGATGTCTCACAGGGTGAAATTTCCTTTCACCGAACGAGAGTTGCGCGACCTTATCTCGCAGTCGCGAAGCGGCCGGCTTTCCACTTCCTGCTTCCCCGCTCATAAAGAGGCGATCACTGCGGTAGCCGGGGAATGGTTATGGACGACGCGAAATCGATTGCACCGGGGGATACGCGCACGGCGCGCATCACCGCCGAGGAGGCGCTCGCCCTGCATGCCGAGGGCAAGCCTGGCAAGCTGGAGATCCGCCTCACCAAGTCGCTCGCCACGGCGCGCGACCTCAGCCTGGCCTATTCGCCCGGCGTCGCCGAGCCGTGCCTGCACATCCACCGCGACCCGGCGCTGGCCTATGACTACACGGCCAAGGGCAACATGGTGGCGGTCATCTCCAACGGCACGGCGGTGCTCGGCCTCGGCAATCTCGGCGCGCTGGCCGGCAAGCCGGTGATGGAGGGCAAGGCGGCGCTGTTCAAGCGCTTCGCCGACGTCGATTCCATCGATCTCTGCATCGACACCGAGGATGTCGACCAGTTCGTCAACGCCGTGCGCTACCTCGGGCCCTCCTTCGGCGGCATCAACCTCGAGGACATCAAGGCCCCCGAGTGCTTCGTCATCGAGCAGCGCCTGCGCGAGCTGATGGACATCCCGGTCTTCCATGACGACCAGCACGGCACGGCGATCGTCGCCGCCGCCGGGCTGATCAATGCCTGCCACCTCACCGGACGGGCGCTGTCGGAGACGAAGCTCGTCATCAACGGCGCCGGCTCGGCCGCCATCGCCTGCGCCGAGCTGGTCAAGGCGATGGGCATGCGGCCCGAGCACATCCTGATGTGCGACACCAAGGGCGTGCTGTGGCGCGGCCGCACGGAGGGCATGAACCAGTGGAAGTCGGCGCATGCCGTCGCCACGGACCGCCGCACGCTGGCCCAGGCGCTGGAGGGCGCGGACGCCTTCTTCGGCCTGTCCGTCAAGGGCGCGGTGACGCCCGAGATGGTGCGGTCGATGGCGAAGGACCCGATCATCTTCGCCATGGCCAATCCGGACCCCGAGATCACCCCGGACGAGGCGCGCGCCGTGCGCCCCGACGTCATCATCGCCACCGGCCGTTCGGACTATCCGAACCAGGTCAACAATGTCCTCGGCTTCCCCTTCATCTTCCGCGGCGCGCTCGACGTGCGCGCCAGCACGATCAACGAGCCGATGAAGATCGCTGCGGCCGAGGCGCTGGCCATGCTGGCGCGCGAGGACGTGCCGGAGGAGGTGGCGGGCGCGGGCGGCGGCAAGGGGCTGCGCTTCGGGCCGGACTACATCATCCCGCACGCCTTCGACCCGCGCCTGATCGCCCGCGTCTCGCCGGCGGTGGCGAGGGCGGCGATGGAATCGGGCGTGGCGCGCAAGCCGCTGATCGACCCGCAGCGCTACGCGCGAGAGCTGGCCGGGCGCTTCGATGCCGGGATCAACGCGCTGGAGACCATCACGGAGCGGGTCAAGGCCAACCCGAAGCGCGTGGTCTTCGCCGAGGGCGAGGAGGAGAAGATCATCCGCGCCGCCATCGCCTACCGCAACGCGGGCTACGGCACGCCGGTCCTGGTCGGGCGCGAGGACCGCATCACGGCGACCGTGGCCGCGCTCGGCATCCCGCTGCCGGAGGGGATCGAGATCCACAACGCGCGGCTTTCGGGCAGCAACCGGCGCTACGCGGAGTTCCTCTATGCCCGCAAGCAGCGCCAGGGCTTCCTGTTCCGCGACTGCCAGCGGCTGGTGAACCAGGACCGCAATGCCTTCGCCGCCTGCATGGTGGCGATGGGCGATGCGGACGCCATGGTCTCCGGCGTCACCCGCTCGACCGGCGCGACGCTGGAGAACGTCATGCTGGCGATCGATCCGGCGCCGGAGACGGTGCTCTTCGGCCTGACGCTGATGCTGGCGCGGCGCTCCGGCACGGTGCTGATCGCCGATACCGCCGTCCATGAGCGGCCGAGCGCCGCGACCCTCGCCTGCATCGCCCGGCAATCGGCGACGGAGGCGCGCAAGCTGGGGCTGGAGCCGCGCGTCGCCTTCCTCTCCTTCTCCACCTTCGGCGATCCCGGCGGCACCATCACCGGCCCGGTGCGCGAGGCGGTCCGGCTGCTCGACCAGCAGGGGGCGGACTTCGAGTATGACGGCGAGCTGGCGGCGGATGTGGCGCTGAACCCGCAGCTGCGCGCGCTCTATCCCTTCTGCCGCCTGACCGGGCCGGCCAATGTGCTGGTCATGCCCGGGCTGCACGCCGCCCATATCCTGACCAAGGCGGTGCCGCACCTGACCAGCGCGACGACCATCGGGCCCCTGATGGTCGGGCTGTCGCAGCCGGTGCAGCTCATCAACCTGGGCAGCAGCGTCGCGCAGATCCTCGACATGGCCTGCTTCGCGGCGCATGGCGCGGTGACGCGCTAGAGCAGATCCCGATCCGGTGGCATCACCGGATCGGGTGAAGATGCTCGCAAGAACAAACATCCAGAGCGTTTGCCGTGAGCCAGGGCGAACGGAAAAAGCTCTGGCCGCGCCTTACTCCGCCAGCCCGAGCCCTTGCAGGTAGGCCGCGCCTTCGCGCAGCGCCGCCGGGTCGCGCAGTTCCAGGATCAGCCGCGCCGCCGGGGCGCACTGGGCCAGCGCCTCGAACAGCGCGCCCCAGCGGATGGTGCCGCGCCCGGGCGGCCAGTGGCGGTCGGCATAGCCCTCGGTGTCCTGCAGGTGCACATGGTGCAGCGCCTGGCCGGCCAGGCGCACATGCACATCCGCCGGCGGGCCGCCGGTGCTGCAATGGGCGTAATGCGCGTGGCCGGTGTCGAGCGAGACGCGCACCGCCGTGCTGTCCAGCGCCGCCGCCAGGGCGATGCGGTCGCGCGGGTCCTTGTCCTCGATATTCTCGATGACCAGGGTGCAGCCCTGGGATTCGGCGCGGGCGATCACCTCGCGCAGCGTCAGCCGCACCCGCTCCAGGAGCTGCTCCCGGGCGCCCTCGAAGGCATCCAGGTTGTTGTGGTCCCAGGTGGTGAAGGGCGAGTGCAGCACCATCTGGTCGGCGCCCACCGCCTCGCAGGCGGAGAGGCCCTGCAGCAGCCGGCGGGTGACCACGGCGCGGATCTCGGGATCGTGGGAATCGATCTTGAAGCCCCAGAAGGGGCCGTGCAGGCCGCGCCGGCCGGTATGCCCGTCGAGCGCCGTACGCACCTGCCGGGCGACCTCGAGCCAGTCGCCATCCAGCACCTCGGCCCTGTGCAGGTCCTGGATCTCGATGTCGCGCTGGCGCTCCAGCAGCCAGTCGCGGTGCAGGGCGAGGCCCTTCAGGCTGAGGGCGGCGCCCAGCAGGGGGCGGGTGGGGGATGTCATCGGCGGTCTCCTGGCATCACGCGGTGCGCAGCGGGGCCTAGAACGGCCGTGCTACGCCCCGGTGACGCTTCGGAGGCGGGAGGATGACGATTCCGGTGTCCTACCCCCGCCGCGCCTCGGCCGCGTCCACCGTGTTCTCCAGCAGGCAGGCGATGGTCATCGGGCCGACGCCGCCGGGCACCGGGGTGATGGCGGCCGCCCGCCCGCGCGCCGCGGCGAAATCGACATCGCCCACCAGCCGGCCGTCGGGCAGGCGGTTGATGCCGACGTCGATCACCGTGGCGCCCTCGGCGATCCAGTCGCCCTTCACCATCTCCGGCCGGCCGGCGGCGGCGACCAGGATCTGTGCCCGGCGGCATTCGCCGGCCAGGTCCAGGGTGCGGGAATGCACCACCGTCACGGTGGCATCGGCGGCGAGCAGCAGCGCCGCCATCGGCTTGCCGACGATGTTGGACCGTCCCAGCACCACCGCCCGCGCCCCCGCGAGCGGCGTGCCGGCGGCGGCCAGCAGGTGCATCACCCCCTTGGGCGTGCAGGGCACCAGCCCCTTCTGCCCGGTGGCCAGCCGGCCGGCATTGACGGCGTGGAACCCGTCCACGTCCTTGGCCGGGTCGATCGTCTCCAGCACGGTGGCGGCGCGGATCTGCGCCGGCAGCGGGAGCTGGACCAGGATGCCGTCCACGGCCGGATCGGCGTTGAGCCGCCGCACGACATCGAGCAGCGCCGCCTCGCTGGTGTCCTCCGGGAGCTGGATCGTGGCGCTGTCGAGCCCCGCCTGCTGCGCCGCGCGGTCCTTGTTGCGGACATAGACGCCGCTGGCCGGGTCGTCGCCCACGCGGACCACCCGCAGGCCGGGAGCATAGGGCAGGGCGGCGACCCGGGCGGCGATCCGCGCCCGCAGCGCCGCGGCCACGGCCTTGCCGTCGATGATGCGCGCGGTCATTCCATTCTCTCCAGTTGCTCGGCCAGTCGGAGGGGGTCGCCCTCGATCCGGCAGGTCTTCTCGCGCGATGCCGCGCCGTGCACCACCGCGATGGCGGAAGGGGGGACATGCAGGGCGGCGGCGAGCAGGGCGCAGATCGCCCGGTTGGCGCGGCCATCCTCCGGCGCGGCATTGACCGCCACCCGCAGGCGCGGTCCGCCCAGGGCCTCCATCCAGCCCTGGATGCCCTCCCGCCGGGCCCTGGGCTGGGCCTTGACCCGCAGCTCCACCCCGCCGGGGAGGCCGCGCCAGCCCTTCGGCGGTTCCGCCCCCGCCTCCGCCCCTGGCACCGCGGCCGTCAGGCGGCCACCAGCGGCCAGAGGGTGGTCCAGAGGAAGATGCGGAAGGCGTAGAGCAGCAGGATCAGGATCATCGGCGAGATGTCGATGCCGCCGAGATTGGGCAGGAAGTTCCGGATCGGCCGCAGCGCCGGCTCGGTGATCTTGTAGAGGAAGTCGCCCACCGCCCAGACGAAGCGGTTGCGGGTGTCGAGCACGTTGAAGGCCACCAGGAGGCTGAACACCGCCGCGATGATCAAAGCCCAGACATAGAGACCGATCGCCTGATCGAGGAACCAGAACACCGCGTACATCGCCATCCCCTTGTGGTGAGGCCTCCATCTACGAAGCCCGGGGGGCGGCGGCAAGCGCCGCTTGACTTGTTCTGCGACCTCCGCGATAAGCCCGCCACCGCGCGTGTGGGGCTGTAGCTCAGATGGGAGAGCGCCTCGTTCGCAATGAGGAGGTCAGGGGTTCGATTCCCCTCAGCTCCACCACCGCGCGGGTTTCCCCCTCCGCCTTCCAATCATGTGGTCCGTGAGCAGCCGGTCGGGTGGCAAGGCTGAACCGCCCCTCAGGCCCGCGGGCGGTCGTCCGCCGCCGTGCCCTCCGGATGCCACAGCCCGGCCAGCATCCCGCCGAGTTCGCCCGCCGCCTGGCGCAGCGCCGGCAGCAGGCGCGCCACCACGGTCGTCTCGTCGATCGCCTCGCGCAGATACATCAGGTTCAGCGCTGCCACCGCCTCTTCCCGCACCAGGACGGGCACGCCGATGGAGCAGGCCAGGCCGCCATAGTCGCGGCGGGAATAGGCCTCGTTCATCACCGCGTAGCCGCGCCGGCGGATGTCCCGCAGCAGCGCCGCCAGCGCCTCCGGCTGCCGTGCCACCGCGTCCCAGGGCTCGCGCGAGCGGGCGGCGAGGTCGAGCGCCCGCTCCCGCTCCGCCGGGCCGCAATGCGCCAGGAAGGCGAGGCCGAGCGAGGTCGCCAGGATCGGGGCGCGGAAGCCGGGCCGGCGCTGGAACAGGAAGCGGCCGCCCTCGTCGCGGCTGGTATGCACCACCACCATGGCGTCACCGTCGAAGACCGCGATGTCGGAGGGCCAGCCGATGCGCTGGCGCAGCGCGGTCATCGTCGGCGTGGCGGCGATCCCGACCTCGCGCTGCATCTCGTAGCCGGCCGAGAGCTCCAGGGTGCGGCCGGTCGGCAGATAGAAGGGCTGGCCCGGCTGGCGCGTGACGAAGCCGGCATGGATCAGCGTCTCCAGCATCCGCACCACCGTGGGCTGGCTGAGGCCGGTGGCCTGGTGGATCTCGCGCACCGTGGCGCGGGGCAGGCGGTTGACCAGGCGCAGCACGTCGAGGCCGCGCAGCAACGCCGTGACGGGATCATAGGATGGCATGGCGCCTCGAGGCTCCCTGGGACAGCGGGCGGGCCGGCGGGCGGCCGCGGATTCGCCGTTCACGGCCCGCATTCCCTATGCCATACTGTTCTGAAATACAATTTCAACGAATGAAATTCGTGCCTTGTGCCTTGGTGCGAGGCGGCGAGGGGAGGGCCCGCATGGGCGGAGCGCGGCGGACAGGACGGGGAGAGGACGCGTGAGCGGGGTGGAGGACAGCGGCGCCGCGCCGCTGGCGGGCCTGAAGGTGCTCGACCTGTCGCGCGTGCTCGCCGCGCCCTGGGCCACCCAGATCCTGGGCGATCTCGGCGCCGAGGTGCTGAAGGTCGAGCAGCCGGGGCGCGGCGACGACACGCGCGGCTGGGGCCCGCCCTTCCTGGAGGATGGCTCGGCCCGGCCGGATGCCGCCTATTATCTCTGCGCCAACCGCAACAAGCGCTCGCTCGCCATCGACTTCGCGCAGCCGG
The DNA here is from genome assembly GCF_054073225.1 of Teichococcus aerofrigidensis. Classification (NCBI taxonomy): domain Bacteria; kingdom Pseudomonadati; phylum Pseudomonadota; class Alphaproteobacteria; order Acetobacterales; family Roseomonadaceae; genus Roseomonas; species Teichococcus aerofrigidensis. The sequence goes on along the minus strand of NZ_JBSXMU010000027.1, from coordinate 33,022 downwards.
AGGGCGCCGCGCTGGTGCGCCGCCTGGCGGCGGAGGCCGATGTGCTGGTGGAGAACTTCCGCACCGGCGGGCTGGCGAAGTACGGGCTGGACGCCGCCAGCCTGCGCGCCGGAAACCCGCGCCTGATCTATTGCTCCATCACCGGCTTCGGGCAGACCGGCCCCTATGCCGCGCGCGGCGGCTACGACTTCCTGGTGCAGGGGCTGAGCGGGCTGATGAGCATCACCGGCCGCCCGGACGGCGTGCCGGGCGGCGGCCCGATGAAGGTGGGCATCCCGGTCAGCGACCTGTTCACCGGCCTCTACGCCACCGTCTCCATCCTCGCCGCGCTGAACGAGCGGGGCCGCAGCGGCCTCGGCCAGCATCTCGACTGCGCCCTGCTCGACAGCCAGCTCTCGGTGCTGGTCAACCAGGCGATGAACTACCTGGTCGGCGGCGTCACGCCCCGGCGCCTGGGCAACGACCACCCGAACGTCGTGCCCTATCGCGACTTCGCCGCGGCGGACGACTACATCATCGTCGCCTGCGGCAATGACGGGCAGTTCCGGGCGCTGTGCCGCCTGCTCGGGCTCGAGGCGCTGGCGGCCGACGCGCGCTTCGCCACCAATGCCGGCCGCGCCCGCCACCGCCGCGAGCTGGAGGTGACGCTGGCGCATGCCATCGCGCCCTGGAAGGCGGCCGACCTGCTGGCCGCGATGGACGCGGCCGGCGTGCCGGGCGGGCCGATCAACACCATCGACCAGGTGCTGGCCGATCCGCAGGTGGCGGCGCGCGGCCTGCTGCGCGAGATGCGGCGCCAGGACGGCACGCCGGTCACCGTCATCGGCTACCCGGTGCGGTTCGGCCGCACCCCGCCGCGCTACGATCTGGCGCCGCCGCGCCTCGGCCAGGACACGGCCGCGGTGCTGGCGGAGCGGCTCGGCCTCGATGCCGCCGAGCTGGAGCGGCTGCGCGCCGCCGGCATCGTGCAGATGGCGGAGGAGGCGGCGGCATGAGCGGGGCGGTTCCCGAGCTGCCGCGCCGGCTGGCGCTGGAGGGCTGCACCAACCTCCGCGACCTCGGCGGCTACCGCGCCGCCGACGGGCGGCGGGTCCGCTTCGGGCTGGTGTTCCGCGCCTCCGCCCTGGGCGCGCTGACGGAGGCCGACCTGCTGGCGCTCGGCCGCCTCGGCCTGCGCACCGTCTGCGACCTGCGCGGCGAGCGCGAGCGCGCCCGCATGCCCTCCCGCCTGCCCGATCCGGCGCCCGAGGTGGTCTCGCTGCCGATCGAGCCCACCGTCGGCGCCTCGCTGCGCGACATCCTGGAGCATGGCCAGGCGACGGGCGAGGATGTCGTGTCGCTGCTGGCCGAGGCCTATCGCGCCTATGCCACCGACAAGCTGCCGCAATACCGCGCCCTGCTCGCCCTGGTGGCGGAGCCGGGGCGGCTGCCGCTGGCCTTCCACTGCACCGCCGGCAAGGACCGCACCGGCTTCGGCGCGGCGCTGCTGCTGACCGCGCTCGGCGTGCCGCGCGAGGTGATCCGGGAGGACTACCTCGCCACCAACCGCTTCTGGACCGGCAGCGGCCTGCTGCCGCCGACCACGCCGCCGGCGGTGGCCGAGGCGCTGATGCGCGCCCACGCGCCGCTGCTCGACGCCGCGCTCGACACCGCGCTCGCCGGTCATGCCGATACCGCCGCCTTCCTGGAGGCGGCGCTGGGCCTGGATGCGCGCCGCCTCGCCGCGCTGCGCGACAGCCTGCTCGAATGACCGAACGCTGAACGACAACGCGCCGCCGGCAGAAGCGGCCGTGTCCAGGGGAGAAGACCGATGCTGAGACGAACCATCCTGGCGGGCCTGCCCGGCCTGCTTGCGGCACCGGCCCTGCTGCCGGCGGCCCCGGCCCGCGCGGCGGAGGCCTTTCCGGGCCGGCCGGTGAGCATCGTCGTGCCCTTTCCGCCCGGCGGCGCCACCGATGTCATGGCGCGGACGCTGGCCGACCGCATGGCGCCGGCGCTCGGCCAGCCGGTGATGATCGACAACAAGCCCGGCGCGCAGACGGTGATCGGCGCCGATGCCGTGGCGCGCGCCCCGGCCGATGGCCACACCCTGCTGATGTCCTCGGGCACGACGCTGACGCTCAACCCGCTGCTGCCCGACAAGCTGCCCTACCGGTTCGAGGACTTCGCGCCCATCGTGCTGTGCAGCAAGCTGCCCTTCGCCATCGTGGTGCGCGACGGCCTGCCGCGCGACCTCGACGGCTTCATCAGGCTGGCGAAGTCCCAGCCCGGCAAGCTGAACTACGGCTCCAACGGTCCGACCAGCTTCAACAACATCGCCGCCATCGTCGCCTTCGAGGGGCTCGGCATCAGGCTGACCGAGATCACCTATCGCGGCGACGCGCAGCAGCTCACCGACCTGATGGCCGGCACGCTCGACGTCATCGTCGTCGGCGGCAGCTCAGGCCTCGCCGCGCACCGCTCGGGCCGCGGCCATATCGTCGCCTGGACCGGCGACCGGCGCCTCGCCGTGACTCCCGACATCCCGAACGTCTCGGAGCACGGGCCGGACATGGTGGCGCAGACCTGGTTCGGCCTGCTCGCGCCGGCGAAGACGCCCGCGGGCGTGGTGGCGAAGCTGAACGCGGCGGCGCAGAAGGGGCTGGAGAACCCGGCGCTGCAGGAGCGGCTGCTGTCCGAGGGGCAGTATGTCGTCGGTGGCACGCCGGAGGAGTTCGCCACCTTCCTGCGGAGCGAGATGGACCGCTGGCGCCCGCTCGTTCGGCGCCTGACCGGGGCGGGCTGAACCCGTGCCGGGCACCCTTCTCGTCGCCGGCGCGCTGGGGCTGGTCGGGCGCGCGGCGCTGCAACGCTTCGAGGCCGCCGGATGGGAGGTCATCGGCCTGTCCCGCCGGCCGCCCGACTTCGGGACGCGCGCGCGCTTCCTGGCGCTCGACCTGATGGACGCGGCGGCCTGCCGCGCCACGCTGCCCGGCCTCGGCGTCACGCACCTGGTCTATGCGGCGCTGCAGGAGAAGCCGGCGCTGCGGGCCGGCTGGCTGGACGCGGAGCAGATCGAGACCAACCGCGCCATGCTGGCCCATACCCTGGCCGGGCTGGAGGGCGGGCCGCTGCGGCATGTCGCGGTGCTGCAGGGCACCAAGGCCTATGGCGTGCATCTCGGCCAGATGCCGATCCCCGGCCGGGAGGACGCGCCCCGCCACATGCACCCGAACTTCTACTGGGCGCAGGAGGATCTGCTGCGCGAGCGGGCCGCGCGCGGCGGCTGGCACTGGACCGTGCTGCGCCCGCAGGCGGTGATCGGCCATGCGCGCGGCAGCGCCATGAACCTGCTGGCGGCGATCGGCGCCTATGCTGCGATCAGCCGCGAGCTTGGCCTGCCACTGGTCTATCCCGGCCGGGGCGACCGCATCACCGAGGCGACCGATGCCCGGCTGCTGGCCTTGGCCCTGCTCTGGGCGGCCGGGGCGGAGACGGCGCGGGACCAGATCTTCAACGTGGCGAATGGCGACGTGCTGACCTGGCGCGGCCTCTGGCCGGTGGTGGCGCGCGTCTTCGGCATGGAGATCGGCGCGCCGCACCCGATGCCGCTGACGGCGCTGATGGTCGACAAGGAGCCGGTCTGGCAGCGCATCGTCGCGCGCCACGGGCTGCGGCCCGGAACCCTCGCGGAGCTGGTCGGCGCCTCCTGGCAGTTCGCCGACTTCGCCTTCAGCCGCGAGGAGCAGACCGCCTCGCTGGTCAGCACCATCAAGATCCGCCAGGCCGGCTTCGGCGACTGCGTCGACAGCGCCGCCATGCTGGAATGGTGGCTGCGCCATCTGCAGGAGGCGCGCATCCTGCCCGCCTGACCGGCCACGCCGGCCCGCCCGCATGAAACGTCAGCCCGGGGCGGCCGCCATCCGGGCACAGGAACTGAGGACCGGCACCACAGAACCGCCGGCCATGGAGGAGGTCCCGAAGATGACGATGTCCCGCAGGACGATGCTGCGCCTCTCGGCGCTCGGCGCGGCGGCGCTGGCCGCGCCGCTCGCGGCGCCCCGCCTGGCGCGCGCCGCCGATCCGGTGAAGGTCGGCGCGCTGTTCCCGCTGAGCGGCGGCGCCGCGCCGCAGGGCCAGCATGTCAGCCAGGCGATCGAGATCGCCGCCGCGCTGGTCAACGAGCAGGGCGGCGTGCTCGGCCGCCCGGTGCAGATCCTCCGGCGCGACGACGAATCCACGCCCGCCGTCGGCGTCAGCCGCGCCAACGAGCTGATCGGCGAGGGCGTGGCCGTCATCATCGAGGGCTGGAACAGCCCGGTGACGCTGGCGACGCAGACGGTGGTCGCGCGCGCCGGCGTGCTCGACATCACCGCCATCTCCAAGGCCGACCAGATCCTGACCGGCGGCGGCAATCCGCTGGCGATCCGGCTCAACTCCTCCAACGCCCAGGACGGCCGCATCATCGCCGAGCACCTGAAGGCCACGGGGGCGAAGCGGCTGGCCTTCCTGACGCAGAACGACGCCTACGGCAACGGCGCCCAGGCGGCGATCGAGGGCGAGCTGAAGGCCATCGGCCATGCTTATGACAAGGTGGCGGAGGAGCGCTTCCCCTTCGCCCAGGCGGATTTCCGCGTCGCGCTGACCAATGTGCGCGGCAGCAACGCGGACGCCATCGTGGCGATCAACGCCAATGAGGGGTCCGGCCTGCCGGCGCTGATCCGCCAGGCGCGGCAGATGCGCCTCAGGGGCGAGCTGGTCACCGCCGTCGGCACCGTGGCGCCGAGCGTCATCGCGGTGGCGGGCGAGGCGGCCAATGGCATCGTCGGCGCCGACATCTATTTCCCCAATGTCGAGCCCTTCGCCTCCAACCCGGCGAACCGGACCTTCGTGCGCCGCGCCGAGGAGACCATCCGCTACACGCCGGACAAGTTCATGGCGCTCGGCGCCGCGGCGCTGCAGGTCTGGGCCATGGCGGCGAACGAGCTGAAGTCGCTGGAGCGCGAGGCCATCGCGAAGCGCATCCGCGGCGGCGCCTTCCAGGGCACGGTGCTGGGCGACATCACCTTCGGCGCCGACGGCCAGCTCGCCTCCAGCCACCACCTCTTCACCGTGAAGGACGGCAGGATCGAGGTCCGCGCATGACAGCGGTGCTGCGGGTCGAGGGCCTCGGGGTGCGCTACGGCGCCCTCGTCGCCCTCGACGGCGTCTCCTGGGAGGTGGCGGCGGGCGAGGTGCTCGGCATCATCGGCCCGAACGGCGCCGGCAAGAGCTCCTGCTACGACGCGGCCACGCACATGACGCGCCGCACCGGCCGGGTCTGGCTGGACGGGCGGGAGGTGACGGCGGTGCCGCCGCACGGCCTGGCGACGCTCGGCCTGAAGCGGGCCTTCCAGCAGAACGCCTTCTTCGCCCAGCTCAGCGTGCTGGAGAACATGGTCGCCGTGCTGCAGCGGGAGGGCGGCGCGGGCCTCGCCGCCAGCCTCGCCCTGCCCTGGCGCGAGGCGCGGCTGCGCCGGGCGCTGCGGGCCGAGGCGGCGGCGCTGCTGGAGGAGTTCGGCGTGCCGCGCGAGATGCACGAGCTGCGCCCCGGCCACATCCCCTACGGCAGCCAGCGCATGCTCTCCATCGTGCTCGCCTGGGGGCGTGGCGCGCGGGTGCTGATGCTGGACGAGCCGGCGGCGGGGCTCGGCGGCCCCGACATGGCGCGGCTGCGCGACCTGCTGCAGCGGCTGCGCGGGCGCGGCACGGCGCTGGTCGTCATCGAGCACCACATGGACCTCATCATGTCGGTGGCCGACCGCATCCTGGTGCTGGAGCAGGGGCGGCCCCTGGCCAGCGGCACGCCGCGCGAGATCCAGCAGGATGCGCGGGTGCTGGAAGCCTATCTGGGGCGCGCGGCATGAGCGCGCCCATCCTGGAGGCGAGCGGGCTGCGGGTCGTCTATGGCGGCAACCTCGCCCTCGACATCCCGCACCTGGCGCTGCGGCCGGGCGAGCTGGTCGGCGTGGTGGGCGCCAATGGCGCGGGCAAGTCCACCCTGGTCAACGCGCTGCTCGGCTGGTCGCGCGGCGCGCCGCGCGTCGAGGGGCGGGTGCGGCTCGCCGGGCAGGACGTCTCGGCCCTGCCGCCGCACCAGCGGGTGCGGCGCGGCCTCGCCCTGGTGCCCGAGGGCGGGGCGGTCTTCATGCGGCTGACGGTGGAGGAGAACCTCGCCGCCGCCGTGCCCGAGGGCGGCCGGCGCGGCCACGGGCTGGAGGAGGTCTATGCCCTCTTCCCGCGCCTGCGCGAGCGGCTGCATCACCTCGCCTCGATGCTCTCGGGCGGCGAGCGGCAGATGCTGGCCATCGCCCGCGCGCTGCGCCTCGGCCCCGCCGTGCTGCTGCTCGACGAGCCTTCCATCGGCCTCGCCCCGCGCCTCGTCACCGATGTGCTGCGCAGCGTGCGCGGCCTGGTCGGGCCGGGGCTCTCGGTGCTGCTGGTCGAGCAGAACGTGCGCGCCGCCATCGAGGTGGTCGACCGGCTGGTGCTGCTGGAGCGCGGCCGCATCCTGGCCGAGGGGCCGGTCGCCGCGATGCGCGACGACCCCCGCATCCTGCATGCCTATCTGGGCGAGGCGGTGGCATGAACCTGGTGCAGCAACTGATCAACGGGCTGATCATCGGCCATGCCTACGCGCTGATCGCCATCGGCTGGACCGTGCTGCTCGGCGTGGCGCGGCTGGTGAACTTCGGCCACGGCCAGATGTACATGCTGGCCGCCTTCGTCACCTGGTGGGGGGTCGCCGGGCTCGGCCTGCCCTATCCGCTGGCCATCCTGCTGGCCATGGCGGGCGGCGTGCTGCTCGGCCTCGTCATGCAGCTCACCATGCTGCGGCTGACCTTCGCGCAGGACCTGGTCTCGATCATGATCGTGACGCTGGGCTTCGGCCATGTCATGCGCGGCCTGGCCGGCCTGCTCTTCGGCGGCAATCCGCAGGTGCTGGAGACGCCGCTCTCCTGGATCGACTTCGAGATCGCCGGCGCCTGGGTCACGGCGCAGGACCTGCTGATCGTCGTCGCCGCCATCGCCGTCTTCCTGCTGCTGCGCCTGGTGCTGGAGCGCGGCGCGCTCGGCCGCACCGCGCGCATGGTGGCGGAGGACCCGAAGCTGGCGCAGCTCGGCGGCATCGACGTGCGCCGCGTCTATCTCGCGGTCTTCGCCTTCGAGGGCGCGGCGGTGGCGCTGGCCGCCGCGCTGGTCGCGCCGCGCACCCCGATCCTGACCAGCATCGGCTTCGAGGAGGTGATCATCACCTTCGTCGTCGTCGTGCTGGGCGGCATCGGCTCGATCGGCGGCAGCTATCTGGCGGGGATCGGCCTCGGTCTCTTCACCGCCCTCTTCGGCGGCTTCGTCTCGCCCGCCTACGCGACCTCGGCCGCCTTCGGCGTGCTGATCCTGGTGCTGGTTCTGCGGCCCGGCGGCCTCGCCCTCGGCGCCAAGGGGGGGCGGGCATGAGCGCCGCGCTGCAACTCGCCTTGGCGGCGGCCGGCGCGCTGCTGCTGCTCCCGCTGCCGGGCTGGATCGGCGGCGTGCACGGCGCCTTCGCCGTCATCGCCATCCTGGCCGTCGCCGCCTACGGGCTCGACATCGTCGTCTCCGATCTCGGCGAGGTCAGTCTGGCGCACACGGTGTTCTTCGCCGCCGGCGCCTATGCCACCGGCCTGCTCGCCACCCGCGCCGGCGCGGGCAGCTGGGTGACGCTGCCGGCGGCGCTGCTGGCCGGCCTCGCCATCGCCCTGCTGCTCGGGCTGATCACGCTCTCGCTGCGGGAGTTCGTCTTCTCCCTCGTCACCTATGCCGCCTCCGTCGTCGCCGCCGCCGTGGCGCACAACTGGAACGTGCTGGGCGGCTCGGACGGCGTCTCCGGCATCCCGACGCTGGACCTCTCCATCGGCCCGCTGCGGCTCGCGGCGCGCAACGATGCCGAGCTCTGGCCCTTCGCCCTGGCGCTGCTGCTGGTCACGCTCTACGCGGTGCGCCAGTTCCGCCGCTCGCGCCTCGGCGCCATGGCGATGATGGTGCATCTCAACCCGCGCCTCGCCACCATGTCGGGGATCGACGTGCGCCGCGTCCGGCTGCGGGTCTTCCTGCTCTCCGCGCCGTTCAGCGCCGCGGCGGGCTGGCTCTACGCCTATCAGCGCGCCTATGTCGGGCCGGACCTGTTCGAGACCTACTTCCTGGTGCTGATGCTGACCGCCGTGGTGCTGGTCGGCCGCCGCCTGCTGCTGGGGCCGCTGCTCGGCACGGCGCTGATCATCGGCCAGGAGCGCTTCCTCTCCTTCGGTGGCGACATCAACGCCATCCTGCTCGGCGGCGCGCTGATCCTCTCGCTGGCGGTGCTGCCCAGCGGCGGGACGAGCGGCGGGACGGGCGGGCTGGCCGGCGGCCTGGCCGGCCTCCTGGAGCGGCTGCGCCCGCGGGCGCCGGACGCCGCCGCGCCGCCCGCCGAGGGCCGCTCCGTGCCGCAGCCATGACGCCACACGGAACCGCCCGAACGGGAACCACGCAGGGGAATGCCATGGGGAATGCCATGTCCGAACGTCCGCTCTACCGCGCCGCCGACCTCCGCGCGCTGCTCTCGCCGCAGAGCATCGCGGTGGTGGGCGCCTCGGCCCGCGCCGGCTCCTTCGGCGAGCGCACGGTCCGCAACCTCGATGGCTTCCGGGGCCGGCTGCACCTGGTGAACGCGCGCTACGACAGGCTGGGCGAGCGGCCCTGCCACGCCGCGCTCGCCGCCCTGCCCGAGGTGCCGGAGCTGGTCGTCGCCGCGACGCCGATGGAGGCCGCCGAGGGCGTGCTGGAGGATTGCGCGGCGGTCGGCGCCCAGGCGCTGGTGCTCTACGCCGCCGGCTTCTCCGAGACCGGCCGGCCCGAGCGCATCGCGCTGCAGGAGCGCCTGGCGGCGCGCGCGCGGGCGGCCGGCATCCGGCTGGTCGGGCCGAACTGCATCGGCCTCGTGGACTATGCCAGCGGCGCGAAGATCAGCTTCATCACCGTGCCGCAGCCCCTGGCGATCCCGACGCGGCCCGCCATCGGCATCGTCAGCCAGTCGGGCAATCTCGGCTTCGCCCTGGCCCAGGCGGTGGAGGCGGGGGCGAATATCGGCCGCGTGCTGACCTGCGGCAACTCGGCCGATGTCGATGTCGCCGACTATGTCGCGGCGCTGGCGGAGGATCCGGCCTGTTCCGGCATCGCCCTGCTCTTCGAGGGCATGGCGGCGCCGCGCCGGCTGCTGGAGGCGGCCGAGATCGCCTGGGCGCATGACAAGCCGCTGGTGGTGCACAAGCTGGCCACCGGCGAGAGCGGGGCGGCGGCGGCGCTCTCGCACACCGGATCGCTGGCGGGGTCGGACGCCGCCTATCGCGCCGCCTTCGAGCGCAGCGGCGCGGTGCTGGCCGAGCAGTTCGAGGGGCTGCTGGAGCTGGCCAGCTTCCTGGCCAAGGCGCCGCCGCCGCGCGGCGCGGGCGTCGCCGTCGTCTCCACCTCCGGCGGCTCGGCGATCATGGCGGCGGACCGCGCCGAGGTGCGCGGCGTCGATCTGCCGCAGCCCGGCGCGGCGGCGCGGGCGGTGCTGGAGGCGCGCATCCCGGAATTCGGCTCGGCGCGCAATCCCTGCGACGTCACGGCGCAGGTGCTGAACGACCCGGACTCGCTCCGCGCCTGCGCCGGCGCGCTGCTGGAGGACCCGGCCTATGGCGCGCTGATCCTGCCCAACGGCTATGCCTATGACGTGGCGACGCCGCGCTTCGCCATGGTGGGCGAACTGGCGGAGACGCACGGCAAGATCGCCTGCGTCGTCTGGACCACGCAGTTCCTGGAAGGCCCCGGCGCGCGCGCGGCGGAGGCCGAGCCGCGCGTGGCGCTGTTCCGCTCGATGGACCGCTGCATGGCCGCCATCGCCGCCTGGCAGGCGCGCGGGGCGCGTCGCGCCGCCGGCACGCCCGCCGTCGCGCGCCTCTCGCCGCCGGAGGCCAAGGCCCGGGCGGCGGCGCTGCTCGACCAGGCGCGGGGCCCGGTGCTGACGGAGCGCGAGGCCAAGGCGGTGCTCGCCGCCTATGGCGTCCCGGTGGTGGCCGAGACGCTGGCCGCCGATGCCGGGGCCGCCGTCGCCGCGGCGGAGGCCGCCGGCTACCCCGTGGTGCTGAAGGTCGAATCGCCCGACCTGCCGCACAAGACCGAGGCCGGCGTCATCCGCCTCAACCTCGCCGATGCCGCCGCCGTGCGCGCCGGCTTCGCCGAGGTCATGGCCAATGCCGCGCGCGCCGCGCCCCGGGCGCGCATCAACGGCGTGCTGGTGCAGCCCATGGTGCCGGCGGGGATCGAGATGGTGGTGGGGGCGCGGCACGACCCGCTCTTCGGCCCCACCGTGGTCGTCGGGCTCGGCGGCATCCTGGTGGAGCTGCTGCGCGACACCGCCCTCGCCCTCGCTCCGGTCGGGCACGGCGAGGCGCGCGCCATGCTGGAGCGGCTGAAAGGCGCGAAGCTGCTGCACGGCTTCCGCAACCTGCCGGCGGTGGATCTCAATGTCCTCGCCGGCATCGTGCAACGCGTCTCGGAACTGGCCGCCGACCAGGCCGGGCGCATCGCCGAGATCGACGTGAACCCGGTGATCTGCGCCGGCGGCCGTCAGGTCGCGGTGGACGCGCTCATCGCGCTGGCGCCGCCGCATGGGTGAGCAGCACCAGCTTGCCGGTGGCCTGCCGCGCGGCCAGCGCCTCCAGCGCCTCCGGCGCGCGCTCGAGCGGCAGGGTGCGCGAAACATGCGGCCGCAGCTTCCCCTCGGCGATCCAGCCGAAGAGATCGGCCAGCAGGGCGCGATAGGCCGCGCGCTCCCGCCGGGCGAACTCGCCGAAGAAGACGCCGGTGATGGCGCAGCCCTTCAGCAGCGCCAGGTTCAGCGGCGGGCGCGGGATCTCGCCGGCCGCGAAGCCGACGACGAGGTAGCGGCCGCGCCAGGCGGTGCCGCGCAGCGCCGGCTCGGCATAGGCGCCGCCGACGGGATCGAAGACGACATCGGCGCCGCGCCCGCCGGTCAGTGCCTTCAACTGATCGCGCCAGTCGGGCGCGTTGTAGTCGAGGAGGGCATCGGCGCCCTCGGCCCGGCAGGCCTCGAGCCGCGCCGCCGAGCCCGCGGCGGCGATCACCCGCGCGCCCATGAGCCTGCCGAGCTGCACGGCGGCGAGGCCGGTGCCGCCGGCCGCGCCCAGCACCAGCAGCGTCTCGCCGGGTTGCAGCGCGCCGCGGTCGCGGAGCGCGTGCAGCGCCGTGCCATAGGCGAGGCAGACGGCCGCGGCGACCTCCGGCGCCACGCCCTCCGGCACCGGCACCACGGCCTCCGCCGGCAGGGCGACAGCCTCGGCGAAGCCGCCATGCGTCATCAGCGCGGCGACACGGTCGCCGGGGCGGAAGCCATCGACGCCCTCGCCCAGCGCCGCCACGCGGCCGGAGACCTCGCCGCCGGGCGCGAAGGGCAGCGGCGGCTTCTGCTGGTATCGCCCCTCGATCAGCAGCAGGTCGGGAAAGTTCACGCCGCAGGCCTCGACGCGCAGCAGCACCTCGCCCGGGCCGGGCACCGGATCGGGCAGCTCGCCCGGCCGCAGCGCGGATGGCGGGCCATAGGCGTGGCAGAGCATGGCTTTCATGGCGGGTCTCCTCCGGTGGCCAGCCTGGGCATCGTCGGATGGGTCGCGCAAGCCCGCAACCGATGGCAAGATCGCTGGAACGACGAGAGGAGACGGGAGTGGATTTCAGCTACTCACCCAAGGTCATGGCGCTGCGCGAGCGGCTGCAGGCCTTCATCGACGAGCATGTCGCGCCGAACGACCATCTGCATCACGCGCAGCTCGAATCCGCCGCCGACCGCTGGCAGCCGGTGCCGATCACCGAGCAGCTCAAGCCGAAGGCGCGCGAGGCAGGGCTGTGGAACCTGTTCCTGCCGGAGTCGCGGCACGGGGCGGGGCTGACGAACCTGGAATACGCGCCGCTGGCCGAGATCATGGGCCGCTATCCCTGGGCCAGCGAGATCTTCAACTGCTCGGCGCCCGACACCGGCAACATGGAGACCATCGAGCGCTACGGCACGGAGGAGCACAAGGAGCGCTGGCTGAAGCCGCTGCTGGCGGGCGAGATCCGCTCCTGCTTCGCCATGACCGAGCCCGATGTCGCCTCATCGGACGCGACCAACATCCAGACCCGCATCACGCGCGATGGCGACGACTACGTCATCAACGGCCGCAAGTGGTGGTCCTCGGGCGCCGGCGATCCGCGCTGCGCCATCTTCATCGTCATGGGCAAGACCGATCCCGGGGCGGAGAAGCACCGGCAGCAGTCGATGATCCTGGTGCCGCGCGGCACGCCGGGGCTGACCATCAAGCGCATGCTGCCGGTCTTCGGCTTCGACGACGCGCCGCATGGCCATGCCGAGCTGCTGTTCGAGAACGTCCGCGTGCCGGCCTCCAACATCCTGCTCGGCGAGGGGCGCGGCTTCGAGATCGCCCAGGGGCGGCTCGGGCCGGGGCGCATCCATCACTGCATGCGCGCCATCGGCCTGGCCGAGCGGGCGCTGGAGATGATGTGCCGCCGCTCGCTGGAGCGCCGCCCCTTCGGCAAGCCGCTGGCCGACCAGGGCGTGATCATCGACCGCATCGCGCAGTCGCGCATCCTGATCGACCAGTGCCGTCTGCTGACGCTGCACGCCGCCTGGCGGATGGACACGGTGGGCAACAAGGTGGCGCGCAGCGAGATCGCCGAGATCAAGGTGGCGGCGCCGGACATGGCCTGCCAGGTGATCGACTGGGCGATCCAGGCGCATGGCGGCGGCGGTGTCACCGAGGACTTCCCGCTGGCCTACATGTACAAGATCGCGCGCACGCTGCGCATCGTGGACGGGCCGGACGAGGTGCACAAGTTCCAGCTCGGCCGCATGGAGCTGAACAAGTACCGCCCGCCGCGCAACGCCCCGCCGGGAGGCGCCGCGTGAGCGCCCCCATGGAGACCTCCCTCTTCGACCTGACCGGGCAGGTCGTGGTCGTCACCGGCGCCTCGCGCGGCATCGGCCGCGCCATCGCCGAGCGCATGGCGCAGCAGGGGGCGAAGGTCGTCGTCTCCTCGCGCAAGATCGACGCCTGCCAGGAGGTGGTGGACGGCATCGTCGCGCGCGGCGGCGAGGCCTTCGCGCAGGCCTGCAACATCGGCCGCAAGCCGGAGCTGCAGGCGCTGGTGGACGCCACGCTGGCGCGCTGGGGCCGCATCGACACGCTGGTCTGCAACGCGGCGGTGAACCCCTATTTCGGCCCGGCGATCGAGATGCCGGACGAGGCCTTCGACAAGATCATGGCCTCCAACGTCCGCTCCAACCTCTGGCTGGCCCATATGGTGATGCCGGGCATGGCCGAGCGTGGCGGCGGATCGGTGGTCATCATCTCCTCGATCGGCGGGCTGCGCGGCTCGCCGGTGCTCGGCGCCTATGCCATCTCCAAGGCCGCCGACATGCAGCTCGCGCGAAACATCGCGGTGGAATGGGGCCCGCGCAACGTGCGCGCCAACTGCATCGCCCCTGGCCTGGTGCGCACCGACTTCGCCCGCGCGCTCTGGGAGAATCCCGAGATCTACCGCAAGCGCACGCGCGACACGCCCCTGCAGCGCATCGGCGAGCCGGACGAGATCGCCGGCGCGGCGGTGTTCCTGGCCTCGCGCGGCGGCAGCTTCATGACCGGGCAGACCATCGTCATCGACGGCGGCATCTGCGCCGGTCCGCCGATGGTCGGGGAGGAGTGAGCCATGGGCGCGGGCGAGCCGGCGCTGGTGCCGGTGCTGGAGAACCACCGCTTCGACGAGGCCGCGCTCGCCGCGGCGCTCCGCGGCCGGCTGCCCGGCTTCGACGGGCCGGTGACCATCCGCCAGTTCCAGGGCGGCCAGTCGAACCCGACCTTCCATGTGGCGACAGCGGCGGGGAGCTATGTCCTTCGCAAGAAGCCGCCGGGCCGGCTGCTGCCCAGCGCGCATGCGGTGGAGCGGGAGTACCACGCCATGGCGGCGTTGCAGGACAGCGGCGTGCCGGTGCCGCGCATGCGCCTGCTCTGCGAGGATGACACGGTCGTCGGCACGCCCTTCTTCCTGATGGACCATGTGCCGGGCCGCGTCTTCCCCGACCGGGTGATGACCTCCGGCACGCCGGCGGAGCGCCGCGCCGTCTATGACGACCTGGCGCGCGTGCTGGCGCGGCTGCACGCGGTGGACTGGCGCGCCGCCGGCCTCGCCGATTTCGGCCGGCCGGACCACTACATGCAGCGGCAGGTCGCGCGCTGGACGAAGCAGTGGGCGGCGGTGAAGGTCGAGGAGATGCCGGAGATGGAGCGGCTGGCCGAATGGCTGCCGCGCCACCTGCCGGAGGATGAGGAGACCACCATCGCGCATGGCGACTTCCGCCTCGGCAATGTCATCCTCCATCCCGAGGAGCCGCGCGTCGTCGCAGTGCTGGACTGGGAACTCGCCACGCTGGGCCATCCCATGGCCGATCTGGCCTATGCCTGCCTGACCTACCACATGCCGCCAGGGCCCAGCGGTGTCACCGGCCTGCTGGGCGTCGATTTCGGCGCGACCGGCATCCCGGACCAGGAGAGCTTCGTCGCCACCTACTGCGCGGCGGCGGGGCGCGCGGCGCCGCGCGGCTTCGATGTCTTCCTGGTCTTCTCCATGTTCCGCCTGGCCTCCATCGTCGCCGGCGTCTGGAAGCGCGCGCTGGATGGCAACGCCTCCGATCCGCGCGCCATCGGCTACCGCGAGCGCTACCGCGTCATGGCCGAGCGCGCCTGGGCGATCGCGCAGCGCATGGAGGCTTGATCGCGGACCCGGCGCCGTGTTCTCTGTCGGACAAGAGGCACCGCTCCGACGGCGCCGCAGATGAGGAAACCGACTTGGCCCGCATCCCCTATGCCGACCCGAACGAGCCTGAGGCGCGCCCGCTGGTCGAGCGCATCGTCCGCGAGCGCGGCAGCCTGCTGCATCTCTACGCCATGCTGCTGCACAGCCCGCCGGTCGCGGAGGGCTGGCTCGGCTACCTGACCGCCATCCGTCATCACTGCGGCCTCGCCGGCAGCCTGCGCGAGATGGTCATCATGCGCATCGCCCATCTCAACGGCGCGCCCTACGAGGCCGAGCAGCACGCGCCCATCGCGCTGAAGGAAGGGCTCACCCAGGCGCAGGTCGATGGCCTGGCCGACTGGCGCGCGCAGGACCTCTACGATGCCCGCCAGCAGGCCGTGCTCGCCTATTGCGACAGCATGACGCGCGAGATCCATGTGCCGAAGCCGGTCTTCGAGGCGGTGCGGGCCGAGCTCGACGCGCGCGAGCTGGTCGAGCTGACGGCGACCATCGGTGCCTACAACATGGTCTCGCGTTTCCTGGAAGCGATGCAGATCCATTCCGGCGATCCGCTCCCCGATGCCGCGGCTTGACGGCAGGGTCGCCATCGTCACCGGCTGCGGCTCGCAGGGGCCGGGCTGGGGCAATGGCCGCGCCATCTCGGTGCTCTTCGCGCGCGAGGGCGCCACGGTCTATGGAATCGACCGCGATCCGGCGGCGGCGGCGGACACGCGCCGGCGGATCGAGGCCGAGGGCGGCACCTGCCTCACCGCCGAGGCCGATGTCACCCGGCGCGATCAGGTCGAGGCGATGGTCGCCGACTGCCTGGCGCGCTTCGGGCGCGTCGACGTGCTGGTCAACAATGTCGGCCTGTCGCTGCCCGGCGATCCGGTGGCGATGAGCGAGGAGGTCTGGGACAGCCAGATCGACATCAACCTGAAAGGCGCCTTCCTCTGCACGAAGGCCGTGCTGCCCTGCATGGTGGCGCAGGGGAAGGGTGCCATCGTCTCCGTCGCCTCCACCGCCGCCATCCGCTACACCGGCAAGCCGCAGGCCGCCTATGCCGCCGCCAAGGCCGGCCTCGTGCAGTTCAGCCGCGTCGTCGCCGTGGATTACGCGCGGCGGGGCGTCCGGCTCAACTGCGTGCTGCCCGGGCTGATCGAGACGCCCTTGGTCGAGAAGCTGGCCGAGCAGTTCGCCAGCGACGAGACCGGGCTGGACCGCGACGCCTTCTACAACCGCCGCCACGCCCAGGTGCCGATGGGCCATATGGGCGAGGCCTTCGACGTCGCCGAGGCGGCGCTGTTCCTGGCCTCGGACGCCGCGAAGTACGTCACCGGCACGGAGCTTCTGGTCGATGGCGGGCTCTGCGCCGCCGTGCGTAGCTGAAGGAGGGACGCCGCATGCTGCGTCTGGATGGCAAGGTCGCGCTCGTCACGGGCGCCGGCTCGGCGGGCCCCGGCTGGGGCAACGGCAAGGCGACGGCGGTGCTGATGGCGCGCCAGGGCGCGCGCGTCCTCGCCCTCGACAACCGCGCCGAGGCGGTGGAGGAAACCCTCGGCCTGATCCGCGGCGAGGGCCATGAGGCCGAGGGGCATATCGCCGATGTCACTCTCGCCGCCGAGGTCGAGGCCGCCGTGGCCGCCTGCGTCGCGCGCTTCGGGCGGCTCGACATCCTGGTCAACAATGTCGGCGGCTCCTTCCCCGGCGGCGCCGAGAGCATGGCCGAGGCGGACTGGGACCGGCAGCTCGACTTCAATCTGCGCAGCGCCTTCCTCGGCTGCAAATATGCCCTGCCGGTGATGAAGGCGCAGGGCCGCGGCGCCATCGTCAACCTTTCCTCCATCGCCGCGCTGCGGATGAGCGCGGACCGCCCGCATGTCGCCTACAGCGCGTCGAAGTACGGCATCCTGGCGCTGACCAAGTCGGTCGCGATGGAGCATGCGAGGCTCGGCATCCGCTGCAACACCGTCATCCCCGGGCTGATGCACACGCCGCTGGTCGAGCACCGTCTGGTGCGCCAGCTTGGCGCCAATGACGCGGCCGCGCTGATCGCGAAGCGCGACGCGCAGGTGCCGATGGGAAAGATGGGCGACGCCTGGGACATCGCCCACGCCGTGCTGTTCCTGGCCTCCGACGAGGCGCGGCACATCACCGGCACTGAATTGCTCGTTGACGGAGGAATCTCCGCGGCGATGCCGTAGGCACAACAAAGGGCCGGCGCACGGCACAGGTGCGCGGCCACAGGGAGAGGTGTTCATGGAACAGGATACGAAGCTCGGCCGCCGCGCTCTGATGGGCGGCGCGCTGGCCATGACGGCGGGCCTCGGCGCGACGGCCCTGGCGCGCCCGGCGCTGGCGCAGGGGAAGTTCCCGTCGCGGCCGATCACCATCGTCGTGCCGATTCCGGCCGGCGGCGGCACCGACTACGCGGCGCGGCTGATCGCCGAGCCGATGGGCGTGCTGCTCGGCCAGCCCGTGGTGGTGGAGAACCGGCCGGGCGGCAATGACGTGGTCGGCGTCACCTCCGTGCTGCGCGCGCCGCAGGACGGCTACACGCTGCTGATGGGCTATTGCGGCACCATGGCGGGGCGGGCGGCCATCGGCGGGCTCGGCACCATCGACACGGTCGCCGATTTCATCCCCATCGGCCAGGTGTCCGACACGCCGCAGCTCTTTGTCGTGCATCCCTCGGTGCCGGCGAAGACGCTGCAGGAGTTCGTCGCCTATGCGAAGGCGAATCCGGGCCAGGTCAACTATGCCTCGGCCGGCAACGGCTCGATGCACCACCTGGGCACCGAGCTGCTGAAGTCGCGCGCCGGCATCGACATGCTGCACGTGCCCTACCGCGGCACCGGGGAGACCATCAGTGACCTGATCGCCGGGCGCATCCAGTTCTACATGAACTCGCCGCCGCCGCTGGTCAGCCTGGTGCGGGACGGGCGCGTGCGCGCGCTCTGCGTCAGCTCGAACGAGCGGCATCCGGGCCTGCCGGACATTCCCTCCCTGGCCGAGAACGGCATGCGGGACCTGCCGCTCAATGTCTGGTTCGCGCTCTACGCGCCCAGGAACGTGCCGGCCCCGATCCGGGCGGCGCTGACCGAGGCGATGCGGACGGCCCTGGCGCAGGAGGATCTGAAGCGCCGCGCCTTCGAGGCGGGATCGCTGGTCCGCTTCGAGGGGCCGGAGGTGGTGGCGGAGCGCCTGCGCCGCGAGATCGGCGGCTGGCGGCAGATCGCCGAGGCGGCGAATATCCGCGCCGATTGAGCGCCGGGGCGGGCGCGGGGAGGGCGGGCCCCGCTTCCGCGCCCATCACATCCGCCGCATCCAGATCTCGCCCACGCTGTGGTCGGCCATCTTGCGTAGCACCAGGCGCGCGCGCTCGCGCGTCGGCTGGATGTTCTCGTGCAGGTTGACGAGGTTGATCTCGCGCCAGATCCGCTGCGCCACCGACACGGCCTCGTCGCGCGGCAGGTCCTTGTAGCGGTGGAAGTAGGAGGCCGGCTTCTGGAAGGCGGTGCGCTGCAGCAGCAGGAAGCGCTCGAGGTACCAGGCGGCGATATCGGCCTCGTCGGCGTCGACATAGACGGAGAAGTCGAAGAAGTCGGAGGCCAGCAGCGGCGCGCCCGCCGCCGCCTGCAGCACGTTCAGCCCCTCGAAGATCAGGATGTCGGGCCGGCGCACGATCTGCGTCTGATCGGGCAGGATGTCGTAGGTCATGTGGGAATAGACCGGCGCCGCCACCGCCGGCTCGCCCGCCTTCACCGCCGAGAGGAAGCCGATCATGCGGCGCAGGTCGTAGCTCTCGGGGAAGCCCTTGCGCTGCATCAGCCCGCGCTGCTCCAGCACCCGCGTCGGGTAGAGGAAGCCGTCGGTCGTCACCAGCTCGACCTTGGGATGGTCCGGCCAGCGCGCCAGGATCGCCTGCAGCACGCGGGCGAAGGTGCTCTTGCCCACGGCCACGCTGCCGGCGACGCCGATGATATAGGGCGGCGGCACCACGGGGCGGCCGAGGAAGGTGTCCTGCACCACGCCGAGCCCGCGCGCCGCCGCCACCTGCAGGTTCAGCAGGCGCGAGAGCGGCAGGAAGATATCCGCCACCTCTGTCAGCGAGAGCCGGTCGTTCAGGCCGCGCAGCCCGCGGATATCGGTGTCCGAGAGGGAGAGCGGCGTGTTGGAGCGCAGCCTGGCCCATTCGTCGCGGCGGAAGTGCCGGTAGGCGGAGGGGCCGGCGATCGGCCGCTGGTTCGCCATGTCGGGGGTCCTCGGCCCGTCGGCCGGGAGCGTGGCGTGATTCATGGTCGCGTTTCCCTGCGCCGCCACCCCCGGGGGGAAGAGGCGGGGGCGATCCTGGCACCGCCATGCTGCGTTGCGAAGCCTGTGCTGGCGGATTTCGCCATCCGGGTCGAGGATGGCCGCCGGAAAAAGAGGAAAGCCGTCCGATGATCGTCACGCCAGACCGCGGAATGCCGCCCCTGGAACCGGCCCTGGAGCCAACTCCCGTCCCACCGGGCCCCGGCGAGCTGCGGCGGATCCTGCCCGGCCTGGCCTGGGCCCGCATGCCGCTGCCCTTCCCGCCGCGGCACGTCAATCTCTGGCTGATCGACGATGGCGAGGGCGTGCTGGCGGTGGATGCGGGGGCGCGCACGGAGGACTCCGTGCCGCTCTGGACCCGGATCCTGGACGAGGGGCTGGCGGGCCGGCCACTGACGCGGCTGCTGGTGACGCACTTCCATCCCGATCATGTGGGCTTCGCCGGCTGGCTCTGCGAGCGGCATGACGTGCCGCTGCTGATGCCGCGCACCGAGTACCTGATGGCGCGCTTCCTCAGCCTCGACACGGACGAGGGCATGACGGCGCGGCAGCTCGCCTTCGCCGCCGCCGCCGGCTGCCCGCCCGCGCATCTCGACTTCCTCGCCGGACGCGGGCCGCTCTATGCCCGCGCCGTCACCGCCCTGCCGCGCTGCTACCGGCGCATCGCCCAGGGCGACGTGCTGACGATCGGCGGCCGGGCCTGGCATGTCCACACCGGCGGCGGCCATGCGCCGGAGATGGCGGCGCTGCATTGCCCCGAGCTCGGCGTGCTGATCTCGGCCGACCAGATCCTGCCGCGCATCACCCCCTATGTCGGCGTCGGCGCGGCCGAGCCGCTGGCCGACCCGCTGGAGGATTTCCTGGCCTCCAACGAACGCCTGCGCGCCCTGCCGGCGGAGACGCTGGTGCTGCCCTCGCACGGCGAGCCCTTCACCGGCCTCCATGCCCGCATCGACGCCCTGGCGGCGCACCACGCCGAGCGGCTGGAAACCCTGGCGGCCGGCCTCGCGGCGCCACTGACCACCTTCGAGGCCGCGCGCATCCTCTTCCCGCGCGTGACGGAGGATCGGCAGATCGGCTTCGCCGTGGGCGAGACCCTGGCGCACCTCAACCGCCTGGTGGAAAGCGGCCGGGCGGAGCGGATCGGGGACGAGGTGCCGCGCTACCGGCGCCGGGCCCGGGCGGAGGGGGAGGCGGCGGAGCCTTAGCCGGCCGCCGGGCCGGAGGGGCCCGATCGGGTCTCGGGAACCGCCCTCCGGCGCGCGGAGGGCGGGCCCTCAGGTCTCCAGCATGCGCCGCAGCAGTTCGACATCCTCGGCGAAGGTGCTGTCGGCCTGCATGAGCTCGGCCACGCGGGAGACGGCGTGCATCACCGTCGTGTGATCGCGGTTGCCGAAGCGGCGGCCGATCTCGGGCAGCGAGCGGGAGGTGAGCTGCTTCGCCAGGTACATCGCCACCTGGCGCGGCCGCGCCACGTTGCGCGCGCGGCGGGCGGAGGACATGTCGGTCAGGCGGATGTTGTAGTGTTCGGCGACCTTGCGCTGGATCTCCTCGATCGTCACCCGCCGGTCATGCGCGCGCAGGATGTCGTGCAGCACCTCCTGCGCCGATTCCAGCGTGACGGGGCGGCCGAACAGGTTGGCATGCGCGATCAGCCGGTTCAGCGCGCCTTCCAGCTCGCGGACGTTGGAGGTGATCTTGTGCGCCAGGAACTCCAGCACCCGGGCCGGCACGTCCACCTCCGCGCCGGCCGCCTTGGCCTGCAGGATGGAGATGCGCAGCTCATAGGTGGTGGCGTGGATATCGGCCACCATGCCGCAGCCCAGGCGCGTTCGCAGCCGGTCCTCCAGCCCCGACAGGTCGGAGGGCGACTTGTCGGCCGAGACCACGATCTGCTTGCCGGCATCCACCAGCGCGTTGAAGGTGTGGAAGAACTCCTCCTGCGTGTTGTCCTTGCCGATCAGGAATTGCAGGTCGTCGATCATCAGCACGTCGACCGAGCGCAGGCTCTCCTTGAACTCCATCGTGCTCTGCGAGCGAAGGGCGGCGATGAAGCGGTACATGAACTTCTCGGCCGACATGTAGGCGACGTTGCGCTGGCCGTTGAAGCTGATCGCCCAGGCGATGGCGTGCATCAGATGCGTCTTGCCGAGGCCGACGCCGCCATACAGGAACAGCGGGTTGAAGCCCGGGCTCGCCGGCTTCTCCGCCACCCGGCGGGCGCAGGCATGGGCGAACTCGTTCGGCTTGCCGACGACGAAGCTGTCGAAGGTGAAGCGCGGGTCGAGCGGCGCGGCCCAGTCATTGCCGCGCGACTCGGCCCGCTGGGAGGCGGGGGCGGAGGCCTGAGCCTCGGCGCGCGGCAGGGAGGAGAGGGGCTCGGCCAGGGCGAGCGCGCCCTGATGCGCCCGCGCCACCGGCGCGGCGCCGGCGAGCCCCGTGGCGGCCGCGGTCTCCTCGGAAGCCGGGGGGCGGGAATCGGGCGCCACGCGGATATCGACGCGGCGCACGCCCAGGCTCTCGGCGCTCCAGAGGGCGCGCAGGCGGTCTCCGTAATGGTTGCGCACCCAGTCGCGCAGGAAGCGCGTGGGCAGCTGGATCACGGCCTCCTCGCCCTCGATCGCCGAGAGCGTCATCTGCCGCAGCCAGCTCCGGTACTCCACCTCGCCCACTTCCTCGCGCAGGCGGCCGCGGATGCGGGCCCAGGCTTCCGCCGCGGGCGCTTCCCTGACCTGATCCGGCGCGGCGGAGGAAGGAGTGCCGAGCTCATTCTCCATACGAAGCACCTGCCACCTTTCGGCCCGAGGCCAAGCTGATCGAGGCCCCTCGCGGGGCGGAGCGGAAGGCCGGGCAGCGCTTCCGCGAGGCTCCCGCCACGGGAGCAGGGAACCATGACACAGACAAGTCAATTACGTGCGCCGGAATAAGGACACACATCACCGATCCGTCCTGATGCATCGGGATTCAAGTATTGAACCCCATCGCCAAGGACGAACGGCTACGCCAGAATGTATTCAGAAATAACGGTCCGGCGGATTGTTCTCGGAAGGCTATCCCCCGTCGCGCGGGCCGCGCAACGGGTTCTTAGCGAGAACACGGACCACGGCGGTCAAGCCGCCGTCATGCCATGAGCCCGGCTCAGGCCTGGGCGGTGGCCAGGGCCTTGATCCGCGCCGAGAGGCGGGACAGCTTGCGGGCGATGGTGTTGGCGTGCATCACGCCCTTGGTACCGGCGCGCTGCAGCTCGGGCTGCGCGTCCTTGAAGGCCGCCTGCGCGGCGGACTTGTCGCCGCCGGCGATGGCCTTCTCGACCTTGGTCAGGAAGGTGCCGACGCGGGAGCGACGGGCGCGGTTGCGCTCGTTGCGAGTGGCCGTCTGCCGGATGCGCTTGCGCGCGGAAGCCGTATTCGCCATGGCGATTCTTGAACCAGTCGTCTGTGTCTCAGGAACGCGCGGCCCCTGGGCGGAGCCCGGGACCGGCGCGGGAAGGCGCGGTTTCTAGCCCTCGCGGCGGCCGGGAGTCAATGATCCCCAGGATATCCCCAGGGCATCCCCGGGCAGCCTTCCGGGCATACCCCCGGCCCCTCCCGGGTCCGTGAGGCTGCCCCGCCCGAGTCGCTGCGTTGCAACGCAAGCTTCACGGAAGCGGAACGCCCCTGTCATCCCGCTTGGATAGAGCGCCCCCCGACGCGAGCAAAGGGGCGTGAGGTGTCGGGCATCCGGATCGAAGGCGTGGCGCGCCGCTATGGCGGCACGGCGGTGTTGAAAGGGGTCTCGCTCGAGGTGGCGGCGGGCGAGTTCGTCGCCCTGCTCGGCCCCTCCGGCTGCGGCAAATCCACCCTGATGCGGCTGATCGCCGGCATCGACCGCCCCGATGCCGGCCGCATCCTGATCCAGGGCCGCGACGTCACCGCGCTGCGCCCGGCCGACCGCGACGTCGCCATGGTCTTCCAGTCCTATGCCCTCTACCCGCACCTGACGGTGGAGGAGAACATCGCCGTGCCGCTGGCCATGCGGCGGCTGAGCGCCCCGCAGCGCCTGCCGCTGCTCGGCCGCTGGTGGCCGGGCAGCCGCGCCGCCCGGCGCGCCATCCACGAGGAGGTCGGCAGCGCCGCGCTGGCGCTCGGCCTCGGCAGCCTGCTGGACCGCCGCCCCGGTCAGCTCTCCGGCGGCCAGCGGCAGCGCGTGGCGCTGGCCCGCGCCATCGTCCGCCACCCCGCCGCCTTCCTGATGGACGAGCCGCTGTCCAACCTGGACGCCGCGCTGCGCGTGCACACCCGGCGCGAGATCGTCGAGATCCACCGCCGCGTCGGCGCCGCCACCCTCTATGTGACGCACGACCAGACCGAGGCCCTGACCATGGCCGACCGGGTCGCCGTCATGCAGGGGGGCGAGATCCTGCAGGTCGCCGGCCCGCGCGCCATCTACGCCGACCCCGAGGACCTGCGCGTCGCCTGCTTCATCGGCTCGCCGCGCATCAACACGCTGGAGGGCGTGGCGGACAGCCACGGCCTGGTCCGGCTCGGCGGCTATCCGAGCGGGCTGCGCCTCTGCGGCGCCGCGGCGGGGCCGGCGCCGGTGACGCTCGCCGTGCGGCCCGAGGACCTCTACCTCTCCGAGACCGGGGGCCTGCCGGCCGAGGCGGCGGGGCTGGAGTTCCTGGGCGAGAGCCTGCTGCTGCACGCCCGCCTGGCCGGCGGCACGCCGCTGGTCTGCCGCCTGCCGCCCAGCTACGTGCCCGACCTGCCGCCCGGCAGCCCGGTGCGGCTGGGCTTCGACCCGGCCCGGGCCCTGCTGTTCGACGCCCGCGGCAAGCGGCTGCGCGACATCGCCGTGGTGCCGGAGCCGGCCCTTGTCTGACGCCGTTCTCCCCCCGCGCCTTTCCCCGGGCCTTTCCCCCGGCCTGGCCCCGCCCCGCCCGCGCTGGCGGGCCGGCGAGACGCTGACCGCCTGGATGCTCAGCCTGCCGGCGGTGCTGGCCTACTGGGTCCTGCTGCTGCTGCCGACGCTGGCCGCCGTGGCGCTCGCCTTCACCGACTACGAGCTGGGGATGGACGGCTTCGCCTGGATCGGCCTCGGCAACTTCGCCGAGCTGATGACCGACCGCGGCTTCCTCCAGGCCTTCCGCAACACCCTCTTCTATGTCGCGGTGGTGACGCCGGGCTCGATCCTCGGCGCCCTCGGCCTCGCCTTGCTGATCGAGGGCGGCACGCGCGGCCGCACCTTCTTCCGCGCCGTCTTCTTCCTGCCCGTGGTCTCGCTCACCGTCGCCATGGCCTCGGCCTGGCAATACCTGCTGCACCCGACCATCGGCCCGCTCAACGCGGTGCTGCGGCAGGTGGGGGTGGAGGGGCCGGCCTGGCTCTCCTCCTCGGGCACGGTGATGTGGGCGCTCGCCGGCATCGGCATCTGGGAGAATCTCGGCTTCAACCTGGTGCTCTTCCTGGCCGGGCTGACCGCCATCCCGCGCGACCTCTACGCCGCCGCCGAGGTGGATGGCGCCCGCTCGGCCTGGTCGCGCTTCCGCCTCGTCACCTGGCCGATGCTGGGGCCGACCACGCTCTTCGTGCTGACCATCACCATGATCCGCGCCGTGCGCGTCTTCGACACGGTGAAGGTGCTGACCCAGGGCGGCCCCGACCGCGCCTCCGAGGTGCTGCTGCACACCATGTACCAGGAGGGCTTCACCTATTTCCGCCTCGGCTACTCGGCCGCCATCACCCTGGTCTTCCTGGCCATCGTGCTGGCGCTGATGTGGCTTCAGACGCGGGTCCTCGACAAGCGGGTGCATTATGGCTGAGCGCGAAGCCCCCCACGACATGTCCCTTTGGCGCGACCTGCCGCGCCTCGCCGTGCTGACGCTGCTCGGCCTGCTGCTGCTGATGCCCTATATCTGGATGGTCTCGGCCAGCCTGAAGCCGGCGGACGAGATCTTCCGCGCCAGCCTCGCCCTGCTGCCCGAGCGGCTGGCGGCGGCGCAGAACTACGGCCGCGTCTTCTCCCTGCTGCCCGTCGCGCAGTACCTCTGGAACGGCGTCATCGTCTGCGGCGGCATCCTGGTCTTCCAGCTGCTCTTCGCCATCCCCGCCGGCTACGCGCTGGCCAAGCTGAACTTCCGCGGCCGCGAGCTGGTCTTCGGCGCCGTCATGCTCGGCCTGCTGGTGCCGCCGCACGTGCCCGCCCTGCCGCTCTATCTGGGCTTCAGCAGCCTCGGCCTGCTCGACACCTACACGGCGCTGATCGCGCCCTCGACCATCTCGGTCTTCGCCATCTTCCTGTTCCGCCAGTTCTTCAAGTCGCTGCCGGACGACCTGATCCACGCCGCGCGGCTCGACGGCATGGGCGAGATGGCGATCGTCTGGCGCGTCGTGCTGCCCAATGCCTGGCCCGCCGCCACCGCCTTCGCGATCTTCTCCGTCGTCGCGCACTGGAACGACCTGTTCTGGCCGCTGATCGTCGTCAGCACGGCCGAGCACGCGACGCCCGCCCTCGGCGTGCTGTTCTTCCGCACCACCGAGGGCGACGACGATTTCGGCGCGCTGATGGCCGCCGCCGTGATCATGACCGCACCCCTCGTCGCCGCCTTCCTGCTGGCGCAACGCCGCTTCGTCGAGGGCATCGCCACCACCGGCCTCAAGGGCTGACCCCCTTCTTCCGCGCAACCGGAGCCACCGTCATGCCGATCCTCTCCCGCCGCGCCGCCCTGGCGCTTCCCGCCGCCCTGGTGCCGCTCGCCGCCCCCCGCCTGTCGCGCGCCCAGGGCCAGGCCGAGATCACGGTGCATTACGCGCAGCCCTTCATCTACAAGGAGAGCTACGACGCCATCCTGGCCGAGTTCGCGAAGCGCGAGCCGGGCATCAAGGTGAACTTCATCACCACGCCGAACTACGAGGAGGGCGCGCAGCTGCTGCTGCGCCAGGCCGCGACCAGCCAGCTCCCCGACCTCTCCTACCAGGGCTTCAACCGGCTGCGCATCTTCGCCGAGCGGGGCATCGCCCAGGATCTGGCGCCGCTGCTCGCCCGCGACGGCGACCCGGCCGGGGCCGGCTACACGCCGAACCTGCTGGCGCTGGCGCATTTCGGCGGCATGCAGGCCGGCCTCGCCTACGCCGCCTCCAACCCCATCACCTATTACAACGCCGAGCTGGTGAAGCGCGCCGGGGGCGACCCGGACAACTTCCCGCAGGACTGGAACGGCGTGCTGGAGCTGGCCGGCCGGATCGACCGGCTGGGCGGCGGCACCGAGGGCATGTGGTTCACTTGGAGCGGCGACGACTGGATGTATTCGGCGCTGCTCTTCGGCCATGGCGGCCGCATGCTGACCGAGGACGAGCGCGATGTCGGCTTCGCGGGGCCCGAGGGGCTCGGCGCGCTGCGCCTGCTCGACCGCATGGTGAAGGAGGGCGGCATGGCGAACATGACCGCCCCCGCCGCGCGCCAGGCCTTCGCCGCCGGCAAGGTCGGCATGCTGTTCCAGACCACCGCCCTGGTGCGCGGCACGCTGGCCAGCATCGGCGAGAACTTCACGCTGCGCACCACCGGGATGCCGGTGATCGACCCGCAGAAGGGCCGCCTGCCGACCGGCGGCGCCGCCGGCATGCTGACCGCCAAGGACCCGGCGAAGCGCGAGGCGGCCTGGAAGTTCCTGCGCTTCTCGACCGGTCCGGAGGGTCAGGCGCTGATGGTGCGCAACACCGGCTACCTGCCCTGCAACCAGATCGCCATCGACGACCCGCAGCACCTCGGCGCCTTCTACCGCGAGAACCCGCTCTTCACCCCGGCGGTGCGCCAGCTCCCCATCTCGATCCCCTGGTACGCCTTCCCCGGCAGCAACAGCGTGCGCGTGACGCAGACCATGGTGGACAACCTGGCCCGCATCGTCGAGCAGCGCGCGACGCCCGAGCAGGTGCAGCAGGACATGGCCGCCGAGGTGCGCCGCCTGCTGCCGCGGAGGTCCTGAGCCATGGCCTTCCGCATCGCCCAGATCAGCGACACCCACCTCTCCGCCGCGCATCCGGAGTTCAGCGTCAATTTCGAGGTGCTGGCGGCGCATCTGCGCGCCACCCGGCCCGATCTCGTCATCCACACCGGCGATGTCTCGGCGCATGGCGAGACGGGCCCCGAGGATCTGCGCTACGCGCGCGGGCGGATGGACGGGCTCGGCCTCGACTGGCTGGCCGTGCCGGGCAACCATGATGTCGGCAACGACCCGGCGCTCGGCGGCGCCACGGCGGCCGACGCCACCCGGCTGGCCCATTGGCGCGAGGCCTTCGGCCCCGACCGCTTCCTGCGCGACGTGCCGGGCTGGCGGCTGATCGGCCTCGACACGCTGATCATGGCC
The DNA here is from genome assembly GCF_054073225.1 of Teichococcus aerofrigidensis. Classification (NCBI taxonomy): domain Bacteria; kingdom Pseudomonadati; phylum Pseudomonadota; class Alphaproteobacteria; order Acetobacterales; family Roseomonadaceae; genus Roseomonas; species Teichococcus aerofrigidensis. The sequence continues at coordinate 5,484 of NZ_JBSXMU010000027.1, read as the reverse complement.
ACCGATCTGCCCGAGGCGGCGGCGCAGTTCGATGTCCTGGAGGCGGCGCTGGCGACCGCCGGGGGGCGGTCCATCGCGCTCTTCCAGCACAAGCCGCTCTGCGAGGAGCGGATGGACGAGACGGCGCTGACCTACTGGCCGGTGCTGCCGGCGCCGCGCCGCCGCATGCTCGAATTGCTGGCGCGGCACCCGGTGGCCTTCGTCGCCTCCGGCCATGTGCACCAGGCGCGCGACCGCGGCGTGTCGGAGGGCATCCGGCAGATCTGGGCGCCGGCCGTGGCCTTCCTGGTGGGCGACACCTGGCAGCGCCGCATCGGCGACAAGACGCCGGGCTATGTCGAGCACGCGCTGCACGCGGATGGCCGCTTCGAGAGCCGCGTGGTCCACCCGGAAGGGCTGGTGCCGCACGATATCGGCCTGCTGCCGGAGATCTACGGGCCGCAGCAGCCGGTGGCGGCCTGAGGCGAAGGGCGGGGAGGCCGGCGGCCCCCCCCCGGCGGCCCCTCCGGCGGTCCCTTCGGGGGGTGCCCGGCCCGGTTCCCGCGGCGAACGCCACGGCCTCGCCCTGAATGGCCGGCTGATCCGCGTCCTGGGGGCGATGGACACGGGTCGATCTCGGTGCCCGCCACCGGAGCGGGATCGCCGGCGAGCCGGTCACACCGCCCGGCCAACCCGGAGGACGCCTTCGGCGCGGAGCCCGGGCTTGGCCAGGGGGGCTTGGCCAGGGCGGCATGGCGTGGCCCCTGTCTGGCGGCGCTCCGCGATAGCAGACTCCCGGGCCCCCGGCGCGCGGGATCGGCGCGGTCCGCCCGCGCCCTCCCATCCCCGAAAGCCGCTTGACGCCACCGCTGCGCGGGTCCATTGGCCCGCCAGCGCCGCGGCGCGGGGGAAGCTCCGGCACGGCGCGCATCAGGAACAAACCGGACCATGCCGAGCGACAGTCCCAGCGACAGTCCCAGTCGATTGTCCGCGCCCCGGACGGCCGCCGCGTCCTGAGCCCCCTCCGGCTCGCCGCGGTGCCGCCCGTCTCGCGGACCGTAAAGGTGAGCCATGCTGCAAACCCTCTCCCACCCCTATGGGGCGCAGGCGGCGGCGGCCCTCGACCGCGTCACGCGCGGCCATGTCGCCGATGCCGTCGAGGAACTGAACGCGCTGCCGGCCGAGGCGGCGGCCGAGCTGCTGCGCCTCGCCCCGCCCGAGCGCCGCGTCGAGGCCTTCGACCGGCCCGAGCTGCACCGCGCCGGCCGGCTGCTGCTCGCCCTGCCGGAGGCGCTGCGCGCGCCCCTGCTCTCCGACATGTCGGCCGATCGCGCCGCCGACCTGCTGCGCGAGGTGCGGCCGGGCGAGCGCGCGCGGCTGCTGGCGCCGCTGGAGCCCGAGCCGGCCGGCACGCTGCGCCGCCTGCTGGCCTATCCCGAGGGCAGCGCCGGCAGCCTGATGACGACCGAGTTCGTCAGCCTGCCGGCCACCGCCACGGTGGAGGAGGCGCTGCGCCACATCCGCGAGGTGGAGCGCACGCGCGAGACCATCTACGCCCTCTACCTGCTCGATCCGCGCAGCGGCGCGCTGCTGCGCACGGTGCCGCTGCGGCGCCTGATCACCGGCCGGCCGGAGCAGCGCGCCATCGAGCTGGTGCCGGACCGCGCGCCGGTCACGGTGGCGGCCGGCACGCCGCGCGACGACATCGCGCGGCTCTTCGCGCGGCACGATCTGCTGGCGGTGCCGGTGGTGGACGCGGCGCGGCAGGTGCTCGGCATCGTCACGGTCGATGACGTGATCGACGCCATCATGGAGGATGACAGCGCGGCGGCGCAGCGCTTCGGTGGCATGGAGGCGCTGGACCGCGAGAGCCTGGGCAAGCCCTATCTGCGCATCGGCTTCCTGGAGATGATCCGCAAGCGCGCCGGCTGGCTCTGCGTGCTCTTCCTGGGCGAGATGCTGACGGCGAGCGCCATGCAGCATTTCGAGCACGAGCTGGAGAAGGCCATCGTGCTGACGCTCTTCATCCCGCTGATCATGAGCTCGGGCGGCAATTCCGGCAGCCAGGCGACCTCGCTGCTGATCCGGGCGCTGGCGCTGGGGCAGGTCCGGCTCGGCGACTGGTGGCGGGTGGCGCTGCGCGAGGTGCCGACGGGGCTGACGCTGGGCGGCATCCTCGGCCTGCTGGGGATGGCGCGGATCGTCGCCTGGCAGCAGCTCGGCTTCTACGATTACGGTCCGCACTGGGCGCTGGTGGCGCTGACGGTGGGGCTCGGCCTGCTCGGCATCGTGCTCTTCGGATCGATGGCGGGATCGCTGCTGCCCTTCGGCCTGAAGCGGCTGGGCTTCGATCCGGCCAGCGCCTCGGCGCCCTTCGTCGCCACGCTGGTCGATGTGACGGGACTCGTCATCTACTTCAGCGTCGCCGCGCTGGTGCTGAGCGGGACGTTGCTGTGAGGCGCGCCCGCCGCGCCGCATGACACCGGGCCGGGCGGAAGGGGGAGGAATTGACTTCCCCCCCCCCCGCCCTTGATCCGGCCTAGCGGAACGCCGGCTTCCGCTTCTCCACGAAGGCCGCCATGCCCTCCTTCTGCCCCTCGGTGCCGAACAGGCCGAGGAACAGGCGGCGCTCCAGCCGCACCCCTTCGCGCAGCGGCAGCTCGAAGGCGGCGTTCACCGCCTCCTTGGCCATGGCGACGGCGGGGGCGGAGAGGGTGCCGATCTTCTCCGCGAGCTTCTCCGCCTCGGCCAGCAGCTCCGCCGCCGGCACCACCCGCGCCACCAGCCCGGCCCGCTCGGCCTCCTCCGCGGTCATCATGCGGCCCGTCAGCACCATCTCCATGGCCTTGGACTTGCCGATGGCCCGCGTCAGCCGCTGGCTGCCGCCGGCGCCCGGGATGATGCCGAGGTTGATCTCGGGCTGGCCGAAGCGGGCGGTGTCGGCGGCGAGGATCAGGTCGCACATCATCGCCAGTTCGCAGCCGCCGCCGAGCGCGAAGCCGGAGACGGCGGCGATGACGGGCTTCCTCACCGTCAGCACCGCCTCCCAGCTCTCGCCGATGAAGTCATGCAGGTAGGTGTCGGGGAAGCGGCGCTCCTGCATCTCCTTGATGTCGGCCCCGGCGGCGAAGGCCTTCTCGTTGCCGGTGAGGATGATGGCGGCGATGGCCGGATCGGCGTCGAGATCGCGCAGCGCCGCGGCCAGCTCGCGCATGAGCTGGTCGCACAGGGCGTTCAGCGCGGCGGGGCGGTTCAGGCGGATCAGGCCGGCGCGGCCTCTCGTCTCGGTCTGGATCATCTCGGCCATGGCGGGTTTCCTCTCAACGTTGGGTGCGGGCGCAGAAGAAGCTGCTGCGCCCCGATTGCACGATGCGCGAGACGCCCGCGCAAGCCGGTGGGCCGGGGCAGAGCGGGCAGGGGGCGCCCTCGCGGTCATAGACCTGGAAGCGGTCCTGGAAACGGCCGAGCTCGCCATCCGCCTGCACATAGTCGCGCAGGCTGGAGCCGCCGGCCTCGATCGCCTCGGTCAGCACGGCCCTGATCGCCGGCACCAGCCGCGCGGCGCGGGCGCCGGGGATGGTCTGCGCCAGCCGGCGCGGCGAGAGGCCGGCGCGGAACAGCGCCTCGGCGACATAGATGTTGCCGAGCCCGGCCACTACCCGCTGGTCGAGCAGCGCCGCCTTGATGGGCGTCCGCCTGCCGGCGAGGGCCGCGCCCAGCACGCCGGGGGTGAAGTCGGGCGCCAGCGGCTCCGGCCCCATCCCGGCCAGCAGCCTGTGGCCCTCCTCCGCCGCCGTCGGCACCAGGTCGACGCTGCCGAAGCGGCGCGGATCGACGAAGCCGATCTCCTGCCCGCCCCCCGGCCCATCCCCCTCCGTGCGGAGCAGCAGGTGCTCATGCGCGGCGGGCGGGGTGTTGGCGCCCACCGGCCGGGCCACCATCCGCCCCGACATGCCGAGATGGATCAGCGCCGAATCGCCGCCCGAGAGCCGCATCAGGATGTACTTGCCGCGCCGCCGGAAGCTCTCCACGCGCGCGCCGGTCAGCCGCGCGGCGAGGCCCGGCGGGAAGGGCCAGCGCATGCCGGCGCGGTGCGTCGCGGCGAAGACGATGCGCCGGCCGAGCAGCAGGCCGGAGAGGCCGCGCATCACGGTCTCGACCTCGGGCAGCTCAGGCATGCCGGCTCAGCCCGTTCCCTCGAAACCTGGCACCTCGATGCCCGCCACCCCCATGGCCAGGAGGGCGCGCAGGTCCGGCTCGGCCAGGGCGATGCAGCCCTCCGTCGGCGGGTAGCCCGGCCGCGCCAGGTGCAGGAAGATGGCGCTGCCCCGGCCGCGCTCCACCGGCGCGTCGTTCCAGCCCAGGATGCCGATGATGTCGTAGACCGGATCCTGCCGCCAGAGCACCTCGTGCCGCGCCTCGTGCGGCAGGCGGATGCGGGTGTTGTAGGCGGGGTGCGCCACATCGTCGCACCAGCCATCCGCGGGCGCGATCGGCTCCACCGGCACGGCGCAGTCCGGCGCCCGCAGCCGGTCGGCGCGATAGAGCACCCGGCGCAGCGGCAGGAAGCCGGCGGGGGTGGCGCCATCCCCCTCGCGCTTCTCGCGCGCCGGGCGGATGCCGCCCTTGCCGAGGGCGCAGCGCCAGACGGCGCCGCGGCAGGCGAGGCGGCCCTCGGGATGAACCCGCGCGGTCAGGGCGGCCGACATGTCACTTCAGCCCCAGCAGATGGCCGAACCGCTCGGCCTTGGTCTCGAGATAGCGGTTGTTCACGCCATTGGCGGCGAATTCATGCGCCACCCGGCTCTCGACCGCGATGCCGCAGGCGGCCAGCCCCGCCACCTTGTCCGGATTGTTGGTCAGCAGCCGGATGCGCTCCAGCCCAAGCGCGCGCAGCATGGTGGCGGCCACCAGGAACCCCCGCTCGTCGGCGCCGTAGCCCAGCGCCCGGTTGGCATCCAGCGTGTCCAGCCCCTGGTCCTGCAGGGTATAGGCGCGCAGCTTGTTGACCAGCCCGATGCCGCGCCCCTCCTGCGCCAGGTAGAGCAGCACCCCCGCCCCCTCCTGCGCCATGCGGGCGATGGCGCCGCGCAGCTGCGGCCCGCAATCGCAGCGCAGGCTGCCCAGCAGATCCCCGGTGAAGCATTCGGAATGCGCCCGCACCAGGGGCGCCGGCCCGCCGGCGGGCAAGGCCTCCGGCGCGCCGATCAGGATGGCCAGATGCTCGATCCCGCCATCGGCGGCGCGGAAGGCCACGATCCGCGCGTCCCGCGCCTCCTCCAGCGGCACCCGCGCCTCCGCCACCCGCGTCAGGCTCGCCGCCACCCGGCCCGGATAGGCGAGCACATCCCCGGCCGGCACGCTGAGCAGGCCGAGCCGCTCCGCCGCCGCCAACCCCGTGCCGCCCGCCAGGCCGAGAGGAGCCGCCACCAGGGCCGGCAGCAGGCGGCCCAGCTTGGCCAGCGCCAGGCCGGCGGCCGCCAGCCCCGGGGGCGACACCTGCTC